>NZ_JACFYV010000233.1:0-9919 GCF_016759955.1 Burkholderia sp. KCJ3K979 | reverse complement strand
GGTCACGCGGCAGCCGCGCCGACGCGCCGACGCCGCGACTTCGAGACCGATGAAACCGCCGCCGATCAGCACGATCCGCGCGTCGGGCACGAGCCGCGCGCCGAGTACCGCCGCATCGTCGAGCGTGCGCAACGCGACTACGCCGTCGAGCGCCGCGCCCGGAATGGCCAGACGGCGCGCACGGCCGCCGGTGGCCAGCAGCAGCGCGTCGTAGCCGAACACGTGTCCGCCGGACATGCGCACTTCGCGTGCGTGCGGATCGATACGCTCGACGGTCGCGACGATCCGCTCGATGCGGTCGACCGTCCATGCGTCGGCATCGCGCAACCGGCATTGCACCGCGCCGCGCTCGCCCGTCAGCACGCCCTTGGACAACGGCGGCCGCTCGTACGGCGGATGCGACTCCGCGCCGATCAGCACGATGCGCCCGCGCCAGCCGGACGCGCGCAGCACCTGCGCCGCGCGGCCGCCGGCATGGCCCGCGCCGACGATCGCCATCACCCGGTCGCTGGTCATCGCGTCATACCTCGATCAGGATGCGGCCGTCCTCGATCTTCGCGCGGTACGTGCGCAGCCTCTCGCACGCGGGCGCCGACAGCGGCCGGCCGTCGCGCACGTCGAAGCGGCCGTTGTGCTTCGGGCACTCGATCACATGATCCATCACGAGCCCGTCCGCGAGATGCACCTGCTCGTGCGTGCACAGACCGTCGCTCGCGTAAACCTCGCCGTCGATCCGGTAGATCGCATACGTGCGGCCGGCGTGATCGAAGCGCGCGACGTCTTCGTCGTCGATGTCGTCGAGCGCGCCGGTGTCGATCCATTGCGTCATGGTGCGTGTCTCCTTCGTTGTGAGGTTCGGTAGCGGTCAGGCGCGCGCGGCATCCGGCACCGGCCGCACGACGTAATCGGACGGGTCGCGCGTCTGCCGGACCAGCGCCGGCACGATCTCCGCATAGGCCGCCAGCGTGCTGCGGTACGGCGGCGGCATGTCGGCCCTCACGGCTTCGTGCAGCTTCGGCAGCGCATGGAACGGCACCATCGGGAACATGTGGTGCTCGACGTGATAGTTCATGTTCCAGTACAGGAAGCGGAACACCGGATTCATCATCACGGTCCGGCAGTTGCGCCGGTGATCGAGCACGTTCTCCGGCATGCCCGCGTGCTGCGTGAGGCCGAAGTACAGGTACAGCCATGCGCCGTAGAGGCTCGGCAGCCCGATGTAGAGCAGCGGCAGGAGCGTGTGCCAGTACACCGCCGCGCCCGTCACGAGCGCGTAGATCGCGAGATGGATGCGCGACTCGCGCACGACCTTCGGCCATTCCGACTCGGGCACGTAGGTGCGTTCCTCGTCGTCGAGCCGGCCGGTGAACGACACCGCGATCATCTTGCGCAGCTCGCCGGCCACGTGCTTCAGCGCGACGACGTTCAGCGCGAGCGCGAGCCAGTCGGTCGGCTTCGGCGCGGCGATTTCCGGATCGCGCCCGACGACCAGCGTATCGGTGTGATGGCGCGCATGGCTCCAGCGCCAGGCGGTCGCGCGGCGGAACACCTGGAACGACGCGACCTGGTACAGCACGTCGTTCATCCAGCGCGTGCGGAACGCGGTGCCGTGCCCGCATTCGTGCCAGCGCGAATCGGCCGGGCTGCAGTACAGCGTGCCGTACACGAAGAACGCGGGAATCGCCCACGCCGAATGCGCGCGCCACGCCAGCCACGCGAGCGCGCCGCCGATCGCGATCGCCGCATACCAGATCAGCGTGTCGCGAATCGCCCGCGCATCGCCGCGCTGCATCAGCTGCTTCATCAGCGGCCGCGGCACCGCGCACCGGTACCACGCGGCGTTGACGAGCCCGGCCGCGTGTGCGCGCTCGCCGGCGCCGCCGATCATTCGGTATGCCTGACGGCGCGCCGCCGTGGGTTCGCGTGCCGGGTCGTCGGGTTGGGCCACTTCTGTCTCCTGGGGTTCTTGTGCGCGGCAAGCGCGGCAAGCGCTTCGCCACAGGAACGAAATTAGGCGACCGGCCGCCCCGCCTCAATCGAAACGTTGACGAAATTTCGCCATCGCTTTAGCGTTCCCGACAACGCCACGCGATCGATGGCGACCCTCATGATGGAGACGACCATGGCAGGTGAATCCGGGCCGCGCTGGCGCAAGCGCACCGCGCGCTTCGACGAGATCGCGGCGCTCGCCGGCGTCAGCACGACGACCGTCGACCGCGTGCTGAACGAGCGTGGCAGCGTCTCCGCGCAGGCGCGCGAACGCGTGGTGGCGGCCGCGCGGCAACTCGGCGTGCCGCGACAGTTGCCCGACACGCGGCACGGGTTGATCCACGTCGACGTGCTGCTGCCAGACACCGACGCGCCGTTCTTCCGACGATTGCAGCAGGCGCTGCAGCGCTCGCTGCAGATGCTCGACCGGCGCGTGGTCGTGCACCAGACGATCCTGCCCGCCGCGGACGACGCGCGCGCCGCCGCGCTGATCGAACGGCCCGCGTACCGGCGCGCGGCGCTGATCGTCACCGCGCACGACACGGCCCGCGTGCGTGACGCACTGGCTGCCGCGATCGCGCGGGGCGAAACCGTCGTCACGATGGTCACCGACATCGGCGGCATCGACCGCGCGCACTTCGCCGGCATCGATAACTATCGCGCCGGGCGCACGGCCGGCTACTACATCGGCCGCCTCGCCGCGCGCCCCGGCCGCGTGCTGCTGCTCGGCGGCCGGATGGGCTACCGCGCGCACGCCGACCGGATGGCCGGCTGCCGCGACCAGCTCGCCGACGCGTTCGCCGCCGTGCGCTGCGACGATGAACCGATCGAGACGCTCGACCAGGACGACCGCTGCTACCGCGCGGTGTCGAAGGCGCTGCAGGCGCACGACGACGTGGTCGCGATCTACAACAGCGGCGCCGGTTCGGCCGGCATCGAAGCGGCGCTGCGCAAGGCCGGCGCGATCGGGCGCGTGGTGTGGATCGGCCACGAGATGATCGACCTGCACCGCACCTTCATCGAAGCCGGCGCGATGGATCTCGCGATCGACCAGGACCCGGACGGGCAGGCGATTTCCGCGCTGCAGCACATGCTGCATGCGTGCGGCATCGTCGAACAGCCGCCGCCGGACGATCCGGTCGAATTCCGCGTGTTCTGTCCGGCGAACGTGAGGACGAGCGCGTACCTGCAGGCGTGAATCCCGCCGTGCGGCGCACCGCATGCGCACGATGAAAAAATCGACCGCGGCATGGGCGATTTTTCGTCAACCTTTGTCATGCAGCCCGCGCCGCGCATCCGTACATTGATCAGCCATCCACGGACAACAACGGACAGGAGACGATGGCTGAACCGATCCTCATCGGCGTGAACCTCGACGGCGTGCTCGAACACGACGGGCTGCCGCCGCCCACGCCCGCCGAACGCTTCCGGAGGGTCGCCGCTGCCGGCGTGTTCGACTACATCGAAAAGAACCCGGCGCGCGGCGAGGACCTGTCGCCGTATTTCGCGCTGGTCGATCGCCACGCGCTGCCGATCCGCGTGATCGGCGGCATCTGGTGCGCGGGCCGCGACGAAGCGCACGTCGCCGAGATCGTCGCCGCTGGTGCGCGGTTCGGCAGCACGGTGCTCAACTGCCAGCTACATGCGCGTCACGCGGACGGCCACCTGCTGTCGGACCGCGAAGTCGCCGATTTCTACCTGCGTGCGTACGCATCGGGCGAACCGGTCGGCTGCCTGCCGAGCCTCGAAGTGCACGTCGACATGTGGAGCGAGGACTTCATGCGCGTGGCGCGCGTCGCGCGGCATGTCGAGCAGGCCGGCGCGCCGTTCCGTATCACGCTCGATCATTCGCACCTGCTGTTCAAGATCGGCAACCGCGCCGAGCTCGACGCATCGGGCCTGCGCGAATCGGCCGACGGTGGCCGTGCGCTGCTCGACCCGGCGTCGCCCGCCGCGATCTACGCCGACTGGATCGCGCGCGGCTGGGTCCGGCATGCGCATGCGCGCAGCGTGACGCCGAACAACCCCGAGAACCGCTGGATGCGCCGCGCGGACGGCAGCCCCGGCCGCGGCATCCAGTACCCGTTCGTCGCGCCCGCGCCGGGCGCGTATCACGGCGAATGGCGCGCGGATGCGCTGGACACGTGGAAAGCCGCGCTGCGCCAGTTGCTGCGAACGCAGGCTCACGCCCGGCCACCGCTGCTCGCGCAGATCAGCTGCGAGTTCATCCCGTTTCCCGACTACGGCGGCGGCGCGCGCTATTCGATCTTCGACAACAACGTCGCGTGCGCGCACTGGCTGCGCGACACGTGGCAGACACTTGCCGCGCGCACCGGCACCTGATTCGGACCCGCCCCACTCCAGCCTCAAGGACAGAACGACGATGCAAACCTTCCACTTTTCGCTGAACCGGATGAGCGCGCCGCGCTTGCCGCTCGACCGCTACGTCGCGCTGTGCCGGCGCCTTGGCGTCGACACGATCGAAATCCGCAACGATCTCGACGGCGTCGAGCTCGCCGATGGCACGCCCGCGGCCGCCGTCCGCGCGACGGCCGAAGCCGGCGGCGTGACGATCCTGACGATCAACGCGCTGCAGCGCTTCGAGCAATGGAACGCCGAGCGCGCGGACGAAGCGACCGTGCTGGCCGACTACGCGGCGCAATGCGGCGCGCGTGCGCTGGTGCTGTGCCCGACCAACAGCCACGGCGACACGCGCAGCGCGGACGCCCGCCATGCGGATCTCGTCACGGCGCTGAAGGCGCTGAAACCGATCCTCGAAGCCCGCGGCCTGCTCGGCTTCATCGAACCGCTCGGCTTCGAGGAATGCGCGCTGCGCCGCAAGTCGGACGCGGTGAAGGGCATCTACGCGGCGGCGGGCGAGCCGGTGTTCCGGCTCGTGCACGACACGTTCCATCATCACCTCGCCGGCGAGGACATCTTCTTCCCGAACCTGACGGGCCTCGTGCACATCTCGGGCGTCGAGGACGCCGACCTGCCGGTCGACCGGATGCGCGACGGCCACCGCGTGCTGGTCGGCGGCGCGGACCGGCTCGGCAACGTCCGGCAACTGCGCGAGCTGCTCGCGCGCGGCTACCGCGGCGCGCTGTCGTTCGAGCCGTTCGCGAACGAAATCGCCGAAGCCGGCGACATCGAGAACCGGCTGCGCGCCAGCATCGACTACGTGCGCGGCGAGCTGGTGGATCGCTGAGCGGACCGTCATGACGGCGCGCGCCCCATGCTGACCGTGCATCGGTAAACCAGCGGAATCCACAGGAGAACGGAATGATCGAATTCGCTTTGTTCGGCGCGGGCAGGATCGGCAAGATCCACGCGGCGAATCTCGCGCGCCATCCGGGCGCAAAACTGAAGTACGTGATCGACCGGCATGCGCCGTCGGCGGAAGCGCTCGCCCGCACGCACGACGCGCAGGTCGCCGACGTCGAGCGCGCGCTCGGCGATGCGTCGGTGCGGGCCGTCGTGATCGCATCGAGCACCGACACGCATGCGGACCTCATCATCGCGGCCGCGAACGCGGGCAAGGCCGTGTTCTGCGAGAAGCCGGTCGACCTCACCGTCGAGCGCTCGCGTGCGTGCGCGGACGTCGTGCGGCGCACCGGCGCGACCTGCATGATCGGCTTCCAGCGCCGCTTCGACCCGACCTTCGCGGCGCTGAAGGCACGCGTGGAGCACGGCGAGATCGGCGCGCCGGAAATGCTGGTCGTCACGAGCCGCGATCCGGGCGCGCCGCCGGCCGATTACATCCGCAGCTCGGGCGGCATTTTCAAGGACATGCTGATCCACGACTTCGACGTGTTCCGCTGGATCCTCGGCGACGAAGCGCAGACGCTGCACGCGACGGGCAGTTGCCTGACCGATCCGGCCGTGCACGACGCGGGCGACATCGATTCGACCGCCGTGACGATCCGCACGCGGCGCGGATTGCTGTGCCAGATCAACACGTCGCGGCGCGCGGCCTACGGCTACGACCAGCGCTTCGAACTGCTCGGCAGCCAAGGGATGCTGCAGGCCGGCAACGTGCGGCCGACCGAGGTGAGTGCCTGGCTCGCGGGCGGCATCGCGGCCGACGTGCCGGAGCCGTTCTTCCTCGAACGCTACCGGCATGCGTATGCGGCCGAGATCGCGCATTTCGTCGACGCGCTGCGCGACGGCACGCCGGTCAGGACGACGATCGACGACGGGCTCGCCGCGCTCGAACTGGCCGAAGCCGCGATGACGTCGTGGAAAACGGGGCGCGTGATCGAGCTGTGACACGGCAAACGGCGGCCGCGATCCGGGCAAGCGAGCCGCCGCTGCGCGAGCGGCGGCGCCCCGGCACGACCTGCCGCGACCCCACGGCGGCATCGGGCAAATTTGCCGCCACGTCGCGCGGCATGCGCGTGAAAGCACGTATGATGACGAATCGATCGGCGTCGCCGATATCCCGCATTTTCATCACCATGCTCGATCACCTCATCTGCGACTGCGACGGCGTGCTCGTCGACAGCGAAGTCATCGCCGACCGCGTGCTGCTCGACACGCTGTCCGCCACGTTCCCGAACCTCGATTTCGAAGCCGCCGCGAAGTCGGCATTCGGCCAGCAGACGTCGCGCTTCCTCACCGGCATCGAATCCCGCTTCGGAATCGAAATGCCCGCCAACTTCATCGAGACCATCGAGCACAACATCGAGATCGCGCTCGCGCAATCGCTCGCGCCGATCAGCGGCGTGCGCGACGCGCTGCTGAAGATCACGCTGCCGGCTGCCGTCGTGTCGAACAGCCGACTCGTGCGCGTGCGCAATTCGCTGAAGCGCGCGTCGCTCACCGAGATCTTCGGCGAGCGGGTGTTCAGTTCCGAACAGGTCGCGCGGCCGAAGCCCTACCCCGACGTCTACCTTCACGCGGCGCACACGCTCGGCGTCGAGCCGGCGCGCTGCGTCGTCGTCGAGGACAGCATTTCGGGGCTGAATGCCGCACGGGCGGCCGGGATGAAGACGATCGCGTTCGTCGGCGCGAGCCACATCCCCGACAACTACGCGGACGCGCTGCGCGCGATGGGCATCACGCGGATCATGCGCAAGATGGACGAACTGCCGGCGCTCGTCGAAGCCGGCATGCGCGGCGAATTCGGCGACGTGCAGTCCTGATCGTCATTCGGGCCGGATCGGTCGATCCGGCCGCGCCACGGGCGCGCGAACGCGCCCGCCTGTCCTTCGCTCAGGCCGGCTCGCAGCAGCGTTCGCGCGCGGCCGCCAACGCCTCGCGGAACTCGACGAGTTCCGCGATCGTCAGCATCGGCAGCCCGTGCCGTTGCGCGAAGCGCTCGACATCGTCGCCGCGCGTCATCGTGCCGTCCGGATTCATCAGCTCGCACAGCACGCCGGCCGGCTTCAGGCCCGCGAGGATCGACAGGTCGACCGTGCCTTCGGTATGACCGCGGCGCGCCAGCACGCCGCCCGGTTGCGCACGCAACGGAAACACGTGGCCGGGACGCACGATGTCGTGCGGCTTCGCGCCGTCGGCGATCGCCGCTCGGATCGTCGTCACGCGATCGGCGGCCGACACACCGGTATGCACGCCTTCGCGCGCCTCGATCGAGACGGTGAACGCGGTGCCGTTGCGGCTTTCGTTGGTCTGCACCATCGGCGGCAGTTCGAGCGCGCGCACCGCGTCGTCGGTCAGGCACAGGCAGACGATGCCGCTGCACTCGCGGATCAGCAGCGCCATCGTCTCGGGCGTGATGCGCTCGGCGGCGACGATCAGGTCGGCTTCGTTCTCGCGGTCGTGGTCGTCCTGCAGCACGACCGCGCGGCCGGCACGCATCGCGTCGAGCGCGGCGGCGATGCGCGGCGGCACCGGTTCGGCATCCAGCAGGGGGAGATCGGCAAAGGCGTCGGCAGGCGCCGACGAAACGGACATCAAGGACATGTGAAACGCTCCTCGCAAATACGATTAGGGCGAAAAACGTTTCAGGGCATTGCAAACAGACAGAACGACAACCCGCTTCGCATGCAGCGCGAAGCGGCCCTGACGGACATGACTATCTGCACATCTTCTCTCATCCGGACTGTGACCGTCGGCTCTGGCATTCGACCAGATCTGCTGACCCCGCGCGGATGCGCGGGCGCTCGCGGGCTCGCCGGCTTACGCCAGCCTACCGCCGGTGGGGAATTTCGCCCCGCCCTGAAGACGCACTGATTGCCGGACGGGAACGCCCCGTCACCGGCGGGCCAAGCATACAACAGCCGCGCACGACGCGCAGCCAACTACCGGTAAAACCTTACTGACGACCCCGTCTAACGGCATCGCCCGAACGGCCGGCGGGCGATTCCGCGACCCCGCGACCATCCGGGAACGCAGTCGCGCCGCGCGGCCCGCGCGATCAGTTGACGGCCGCGTGCGCCGCGTCGGGCACGAGCCAGCGCGGCGGCACCTCCGGGCTCACCGTCACGCGGAACGCACGCGCTTCGCTGTCGCCCGGGTTGCGCAGGCTGTACGGCTGGTCGGCGTCGAACACGATCGCGTCGCCGGTCGCGAGCAGCTGGCGGCGGTCGTGCACGCTGACTTCGAGCGTGCCTTCGCTGACGACCAGGTTGACCGTCGTGCCGGGCGCGCGGCGCGCGCCGGGCTCCGTATGCAGCGGTGCGATCCGCAGCTCGTGGAATTCGGCCGCGGCCGGCTCGCCTTCCGGATACAACGCACGCGCCGAGAAACGGCCGTTCGAGCTGACCACGCGCGACGCGCGCTCGGCCGCCAGGTGCTCGAAACCGTTCACTGCGTGGCGCCGCAGGAACGCGGCGACCGACACCTTCAGTGCCGCCGCGATCTTGCAGAGCACCTTGATCGACGGCACGCTGCGCGCCGATTCGATCTGCGCGAGCATCGCGCGCGACACGCCGGACAGCCGCGCGAGCGCATCGAGCGACAGTTGCCGCTCGGCGCGCAAGCGCGCGAGGTTCACGCCGACGACCTGCTCGAGAACGTCGAGCGACGCGGAGCCGCGTCCGTCGGCGGCATTGCCGGACTCGAAGGAAGACACGTCGCGCACGAGCGCCAGGGATGAAGACATAGCATTGCCTCCGGGCCGCTGCGCGGCCCTGCGTAGGGGTAAGCCGGAACCGGAATCGGGTTGCGCCGGTCATTGGCGCGTATCGAGACGCTATCACCCGGCCTGGCACGGGCAAACGAAGTTATCTTCACACCGTTATCAGCATCGCGGAGGAATACGTTTCTCGCGAACCTTTTCCTGCCGCTATGGCGTCGCCGCGCAAGGCGTCGTGGCGACCGCTTACTGCGCCGCCGGCGCGGCCCCGCGCGCCGGGCCGCGCGTGTCGAGCCGCATCGCGAGCCACGTGACGACCAGCGCCGCGAACGTCACCGCGACCGCGACCCACGGCAGCGCATCGAGCGCGAAGCCATGTTCCAGCGCGAGGCCGCCAAGCCACGCGCCGCCCGCATTGCCGACGTTGAACGCGCCGATGTTCAGCGTCGACGCCAGATGCGGCGCGCTCGCGGCCTTCTCGACCACGCGCGCCTGCAGCGGCGGCACCGTCGCGAACGCGGCGATCCCCCAGACGAATACGGTCACGGCGGCCGCGACCGGCAGGTGGCTCGTCTTCGCGAACACGGCCATCACGGCCATCAGCGCAACGAGGATCGCGATCAGCGACGGCATCAGCGCGCGGTCGGCGAGCTTGCCGCCGATCGTGTTGCCGATCGTCAGCCCCGCGCCGAACAGCACGAGGATCAGCGCGACCGCGCGCGGCGAGTAGCCCGACACGGTCTCGAGGATCGGCGCGATGTACGTGAACACGACGAACACGCCGCCGAAGCCGAGCACCGTCATCAGCAGCGCGAGCCACACCTGCGGCTCCTTCAGCACGCGCACTTCGTGGCCGAGGCCGACCGGCCCGCTGTCGTGGCGGTTCGGCAC
>NZ_JACFYV010000232.1:0-9989 GCF_016759955.1 Burkholderia sp. KCJ3K979 | reverse complement strand
GGCGGGCGGCGGGCGATGCCCGCCGCGACGCGACGAACAAGTGCACTCGCGCAATGCGGGCCGGTGCTTCAGGTCGCGTGCGTTGGTGACGTCGCTGTTGTTCCGGATGCCCCGAGAGTCGTGGACTCCCGGGGCATTGGCTTTTGTGTCGGAGCAGCGTGCGTCGCCTCGGAAGTCGCGGATGACGGCGCACTTAATCCTCAAAATGGGGATTTATATCCTTCTATTGAGGATTAAGTGAAAAATCCTCATAATGAGGACAGTCATCCCCGACTCAAGGATTTTTGTGGGCGTCGCCGACTTTCTCCTCACACCCGGCATGCAACGTGTGCTGGGTGCCACGCTGCTAGAACCCGACCGCTGCTTTACGCTGCAGGAATTGCTGCGTCTGGCAAGCAGTGGACACGGCAGCGCTCAAAAGCAGATAGACCGGCTGATCGAGGCCGGCGTACTCAAGGAAGACGCGCGCCGAGGCCGGCAGCGGAGCATCCGCGCCAATACGGACTTCGTCCTCTATCCGGAACTCGTCGAGATTGCGCGAAAGACGTTCGCTGTCGCAGAGCCGTTAAAGGAAGCCTTGTCGCCTTTTGCCGGGCATATTTCCACGGCCTTCGTGTTTGGCTCGGTGGCCAAGGGTACCGACAGCAGCCGAAGCGACATCGACCTGATCGTCATCGGCGACGCCCAGCTTCTCGAGTTGGCCGAAGCCTTGCACGCCGCCGAGCATGATCTGCAGCGTCCCATCAACTTCTCGTTGTACGAACCTGCCGAATGGGCCGCGCTGGTCGATAGCGATCCCGTCATCGCGCAGATCGCCCAGGGACCGACTTTGAGGATTTTGTGATGTCACGTCCGACCGAATACGAAAACCTTATCAAGACGAGAGCCTTCGATGCGGTTGCGCCGACATCCGGGGCAATCGCGGGCTTCCTGCGCAATGCGGAGGATTACAAGGCCACTGCCGACGAACTGGATCCCGCCCGGCATTTGCAGGTATTTACCTTGGCCTACGAAGGCTACTTCCAGGTCGTACAGGCTGTTCTGGAGTTCTACGAGGTGAGGACCAAAGATGCCGGCCGCAACCTGGCTATCCAGCGCGTCTCCACCTCGTTGGGTGTGAGCGCCCCGGAATTCGCTTTCATCACGAAGGCACACGAGCGACGCAACGGCACGTCGTACGTTTCGCCGTTTCCGCCGGTGTCGAAAGCCGAGGCCGCCACCATGCTGGGCATCCTGGCGAAATACTTGCCTGTTGCACGTGCCCTGACCGGTATGTCGTGAAACCCGCTTGGCCGTCCGTCAAGACAGGCGACAGGTGGTTTGGGGGCACGCACTGAGGCGGCGTATTTCGGCAGGCGGAGAGGCCGCTTACGCCAGCACGAGCCGCACGCCGACCGCGACCAGGGTCGACGCGAGCAGATTGCGCAGCAGCCGCTCGGGCGCGCGCGCCGACAGCAGGCTGCCGATCACGATGCCGGGCAGCGAACCGAGCAGCAGCGACAGCAGCATCGACCAGTCGACCGAGCCGAGCAGCCAGTGGCCCATGCCCGCGACCAGCGTGAGCGGCACCGCATGCGCGATGTCGGAACCGACGATGCGGGTCGTGGCGAGCAGCGGATACAGCAGCAGAAGCACGGTGACGCCGATCGCGCCGGCGCCGACCGACGTCATCGACACGAGCACGCCGAGCACGGCGCCCGTCAGCACGGTCGACCAAAGCGTGCGCGCGGGGCTCGGCGCGAGCGGGTTGCGGGCGGCGAACGCGGTCAGTTGAGGGCGGAAGATCAGCGCGAGCGACGTGAGCAGCAGCGCAACGCCCAGTACGAGCTGGATCATCCGCGCGGTGCCCGGCGTGTTCATCCCGTGCGTATGCAGCCACCACAGCGTGAGCGCCGCGGCCGGCACGCTGCCCGCGGCGAGCCGGCTCGTGATGCGCCAGTCGATCGAGCCTTTCAGGCCGTGGACGAGCGTACCGGTGGCCTTGGTCGCGGCTGCGTACAGCAGGTCGGTACCGACCGCCGTCGCGGGGTGGACGCCGAACAACAGCACGAGAATCGGCGTCATCAACGAACCGCCGCCGACACCCGTCAGGCCGACGAGAACGCCGACGAACAGGCCGGACAGCGAGTACAGCAGATCGATATGGGGAAGCGACATCGGAGCAGGCGGTTATGCGGCGTTCGGCGGCGGCGCGCGGCCGCGGCGCGCGCATCAAAGTCCGCCATTGTCGCAAAAGTGACGCGTCAACGTACGACTGCGTTAAAAATCGGCCGGGGAGGCGCGCACGGCGGCGGCCGGCGGGACGTGAAACGGGCGTTTGAGCAGGGGCGCGGCCGACGGTGATGATCGGCCCGAAAGCGATGACGAATCGGGCTTAAACGGCGCACGTCCGACGCGCATAAAAAAGAGGCGCGACAACGCGTGCCCTGCTCCGATCGGTTCTCGGTTCTCGGTTCTCGGTTCTCGGTTCTCGGCTCCCGGTTCCCGGTTCCCGGTTCCCGGCTCCCGGTTCCCGGTTCCCGGTTCCCCGGTTCCCCCGTCGATGGTCAGTGCATCGCGGGGCCGGCGCCTTCGACCGCGCGGGGCGCCCGGATGCGCAGCGTCAAACCGGTCAGCGCGGCCACGGCGGCAAACGCCGCGCCGAACGCGAAGGCCGCGTGGTAGCCGCCGTTCAGCGCGTCGAGCGGCGTGGCTTGCGCCGCCGCGAGCGCGTCGGTGCGGGCCCCGGCGAGGCTCGCGAGGATCGCGAGCCCGAGCGCGCCGCCCATCATGAACGACGTGTTGACGATGCCCGACGCGAGCCCGGAATCGGCCGGGTCGACGTCGTTCATCGCGGCGAGCAGCACCGGGTTGAACGCGACGCCCGCGCCGATGCCGAGCAGCGTCATGCCGGGCAGCACGTGCCACACGAAACCGCCGTCGACCGGTGCGCGCGAGAACAGCGCGAGGCCGCACGCCGCGAGCAGCAGGCCGGCCGCGATCGGGCCGCGGATGCCGAAACGCATCACGATGCGCGCCGACAGCCCGAGCGAGAACGCGGCCATGATCAAATTCGCCGGCAGGAACGCGAGGCCGACCTGCAGTGGCCCATAGCCGAGCACGCGCTGCATGTACAGCGCGGACAGGAAGAACCACGCGAACATCGCGGCCGCCCACAGCACGGCGATCGCGTTCGCGAGCGCGACGTTGCGCGCGGCGAACAGCGTGAGCGGCATCAGCGGATGCGCGGCGCGCGACTCGATCGCGATGAACAGCGCGAGGAGCACGACGGCCGCGCCGATCAGCGCGACGGTCTGCGTCGACAGCCAGCCGGCCTCGTTGCCGCCGACGATCCCGTAGACGGCCAGCATCAGCGATGCGGTCACCGTGATCGCGCCGGCGACGTCGAGCCGCGCGGCGCCGGCCGGTGCACGCACGCGCGGCAGCAGCGCGACGCACATCGCATAGACCGCGACGCCGATCGGCAGGTTGACGAGGAAGATCCAGTGCCACGACAGCGAGCTCGTCAGCAGTCCGCCGAGCAGCACGCCGATGCTGCCGCCGCCCGCGCACACGAAGCCGTAGACGCCCATCGCACGCGCGCGTTCGCCGGGTTCCGTGAAGAGATTCATGATCAGCGACAGCGAGACGGCCGACACGACCGCGCCGCCGAGCCCCTGCACCGCGCGCGCGGCGATCAGCATCGCCTGCGATTGCGCGAGGCCGCAGGCGAGCGACGCGAGCGTGAACACGACGAGGCCCGCGAGGAACATGCGCCGCTGGCCGTACAGGTCGCCGAGCCGGCCGCCGAGCAGCAGGCAGCCGCCGAACGTCAGCAGGTACGCGTTGACGACCCAGACGAGGGCCGTTTCGGTGAAGTGGAGGTCGGTACTGATCGACGGCAGCGCAACGTTCACGATCGTGCTGTCGAGCACGATCATCAGCACGCCGAGGCAGAGCACGATCAGCGCGTACCAGCGCTTCTCGCCGTGAATCCCGTGGGTCATGGGCTTGCAGCCTTCTGATCGTTATTTGAAGGATGCATTGTAGAGGTCACCGGCGCGGGCTTCCTGCCGGTTTGTGGCAGGAGCGTCGCGTAGTGGCGCGCGGCCCCGATGCGCGTTAGGAGCGCGCCGGCAGTTCGCAGCCGTCGGGGCCGCAGGCGGCCGCATCGCTGCCGTCGAGTGCGACGATGCCGTCGCGCCACGCCTGGTCGAGCGCCTGCGCGAACGCGTCGGCCGGCTGCGCGCCCGACACCGCGTAGCGGCCGCCGAACACGAACAGCGGCACGCCGCGCCCGCCGATCTGCGCGGCGCGCGCGATGTCGGCTTCGACTTCGTCGCGGTACGCATCGCTGTGCAGCACCGCTTCGACGGCCGCGCGCTCGAGCCCGGCTTCGACCGCGAATTCGGTCAGCGCGGCATGATCGAACAGCGAGCCGTGTTCGCAGAAGTACGCGCGATAGAGTCGCTCGGTCAGCGCGTGCGCGCGGCCCGTGGCTTCCGCGAGCTTCACGAGCCGGTGGCCGTCGAGCGTGTCGCCAACCAGCGTGCCGGGCAGGTCGTAGCGAAGCCCGACGCTCGCCGCTGCATCGGTCACCTGGCGCAGCATCTGGTCGACCTGCGCGGGCGACATCCGGTATTTGCCCGCCAGCATCGCCTCGACCGGCGCGACGGGCTGGCCGGGCATCAGCCGGTACGCGCGCAGCGCGACGTCGACGCGGTCGGCGTGCGCGAACGCGGCCAGCGCCTCGTCGAAGCGGCGCTTGCCGATCCAGCACCACGGGCAGATCAGGTCGGACCAGATTTCGACGGTCAGGGTCGGGCGGGCGGTCGGAGTAGGAGCGGTCGTCATGGGCGATACGGGGCGGCAAAAAAAGTGTAACTGCGACTATATCACTTTATGCTTCCAAGCTCCGTCGTCCACAGGCCCGGGCGGAATCCGGGGCACGCCCGCGCATCGCGAAGGCTCGACGCGGAATCGGCAGTCCGGTACCGGTGTCCGGAGCGTGCCGTCATCACGCCCGCCGCGCTCAGGCGTCGCCCTGCGTTTCCTTCAGGTGCTTGAGGTGCTTGTAGACCGTCGCGCGCCCCATCCCGAGCACGTTCGCGACGTAGTTCGCCGCGCTCTTGCCGCGGAACGCGCCTTCCGCGTACAGCGCCTCGACGAGTTCGCGCCGGTGCTCGCGCGTGAGCCCGTTCAGCCCGACCTGCCGCTCGCGCAGCCAGCCGTGCAGGAACGTGTTGATGCGCTCCTGCCAGTCGTCGCGGAACAGTTCGTCGGGTTGCGCGACGACGCCCGCGCCCTTGATGAACAGGTCGAGCGTCGCGCGCACCTCGTCGAACACCGCGATGTTGAAGTTGATGCACATCATCCCGGCTGGCCGCCCTTCGTCGTCGAACAGCACGTTGCTGACGCAGCGCATCCGCCGGCCGTCCCAGTTCAGCTTCTCGTACGGGCCGATCACGCGCTCGCGCGCCGAATGATCGATTTCCTCGAGCGCGGAATCGTCGCCGACCTCGCGCTTCGACAAGTTGTTCGCGAGATACAGCACGGTCTGGTCGTGCAGGTCGTGGATCACGACTTCCGCGTACGGAAAGAACAGTGCGGCGATACCGTCGGCGATCGGCGCATAGCGGGTGAGCAGCAGGTCTTTGACGGGAGATTTCTTCTTGCGCATCGGTATCGCGATCTCGGGTGGGCGGGAGCCGGGCAGCATGTCGGGCCGGCGCGGCGGCGCACCGTTGGGCGGCATGCCCGTGCGCCCGCGCGCGGCCGCCGCGGCGGTTGCGCCATTGTATCGGCCCCGCGTGCGCGTGCCGCTCATGCGTGCGTCAGATGCATGTACAGCGCGTGCGCGATCGCGATGTCCTCGAGCCCGAGGCCGATCGAGCGGAACAGCGCGTGACGCGTGCGCGACGGCGCCGCGCAGGTGCCGGCGACGAGCGCGGGCAGGTCGCCGACGATCCGGCCGGCATCCCAGCCGTGCTCGGCCGTCGCGATCTGCATCTCGCCGGCGCTCGCGGGCGTCGTGTGCCGGTAGTCGCAGTAGACGTCCATGTCCGGCAGCCACGCGGGCGGGATTTCGTGGGCACGTGCGACGTTCGTACTGATCGACGTGACGAGCGCGGGGCGCGTGAGCATCCCGTCGCCGAGCACGGGCGTGCCCGACGACGTGCACAGCATCACCACGTCCGCGTCGCGCACGCAGGCCTCGACGCTCGCCGCCGCGCGGGCGCGCGGGTCGAGCGCGGCGAGGCTCGCCTGCAGCGCCGCGTTGCCGGCCAGCGCGGGCGAGTACACGCGGATCGAGGCCCAGTCGCGCAGTGCCGCCGTGTGCTTCAGGTGTGCAAGGCCGACCGCGCCCGCGCCGACGATCGCGAGATGGCGCGCGTCGCGCGGCGCGAGGCAGTCGACCGCGAGCGCCGTCGTGCCGGCCGTGCGCTCGACGGTCAGCAGCCCGGCGTCGCACCACATCAGCGGCTGGCCGGTCTGCATCGACATCAATGCGGTCCATGCGGTGACGACAGGTTTGCCGCCTGTCACGACATACGGCGACAGCTTCGCGCCGAACACCTGCTCGTCGGCGAGTGCGCCGAGATACGTGATGAAGTCGCCGGCCTGGACGGGAAACAGCGTGAGCGTCTGCGGCGGCTGCACCGCGCGCGCCGCGGCGAGCGATGCGAACATGCGGCGCAGCGTGCCGAGCACGTCGAGCGACGGCAGCGCCGCGCGCACCGCGGCTTCGTCCACGGTCAGCGGCAGGGTGGGGACGGTTTGCGTCATGGGGACATCTCCGGTTCGGGCTGGACGGAAAGTCTCGAAAGACGGCGTCCGGTGAGGTTGGTTGTGGAATAAAAGTCTAATATAGACAAACAAAACCGGTGGGATTTTTCTTTTCGAGACTTTGATTCTTTACGTGGCGTATGAAAAACACCGTGAAATCAATGATGTTCTGAGTGGGTGGCAAAATGTTGGCGAGGAGCGGCGGCGTGACGTTCTCGTATCCCCTATAGTCTATAGTAGACTTTGAGTCTATATTTAGCGTGCAGAACTCGGCGCGTCGGCAAGCGGCGGCCGCCTGCCTCGAATGCCGACCGGCGCCCGACCGTGGGCGTCGTGCGACCGATCTTCATCGCCTCACTCCAGAACAGAAGGACCGTCATGAACTGGAAGCTTTCCCTCTGCGCCGCTGCGGCGCTCGCGTGCGCGGCCGTCACGGCCCATGCGGAACCGACCACGTTGCGCTTCGGGATCGAAGCCGCTTATCCGCCGTTCGAGAGCAAGACGCCGTCCGGTCAGCTGCAGGGTTTCGACGTCGACGTCGGCAACGCGGTGTGCGCGAAGCTGAACATGAAGTGCGTGTGGGTCGAGAATGCGTTCGACGGGCTGATCCCGGCGCTGCAGGCGCGCAAGTTCGACGCGATCAACTCGGCGATGAACATCACCGCGAAGCGCAAGCAGAGCATCGACTTCACGCCGCCGATCTACGTGGTGCCGATCGTGATGGTCGCGAAGCGCGGCTCGCCGCTGAAACCCGACGTCGCGAGCCTGCGCGGCAAGCACGTCGGCGTGCTGCAGGGTTCGTCGCAGGAGGATTTCCTGAAGGCGCACTGGGCCAATGCGGGCGTGGCCGTGGTGTCGTATCAGGATCAGGACCAGATCTATGCCGATCTCGTCGCGGGGCGTCTCGACGCGGCCGTGCAGGAAGCGCAGACCGCGCAGGACGGATTCCTCGACAAGCCGGCCGGCCGCGACTACCAGATCGTCGGCGAGCCGCTGAAGGATCCGGCGACGCTCGGCGAAGGCACCGGCTTCGGGCTGCGCAAGAACGACAAGGCGCTGCAGGCGAAGATCGTCGGCGCGCTCGACGCGCTGAAGAAGGACGGCACGCTGAGCGCGCTGTCGCAGAAGTATTTCAAGCGCGACATCATCGCGAAGTAAGCGCCGCCGCGTGCCGGCCGCGGGGCCGGCGCACCGCGCATCCATCTCGACACAGGGCGGGGAAGCATGGATTTCGACGTCATTGTTCTGGGGGCCGGCATCGTCGGCGTGTCGTCGGCGCTGCATCTGCAGGATCGCGGGCTGCGCGTCGCGCTCGTCGACCGGCGCGCGCCCGGCGAGGAAACCAGCCACGGCAATGCCGGGTTGATCGAGCGCTCGTCGGTCGTGCCGTATGCGTTTCCGCGCCGGCTCGGCACGTTGCTGCGCTATGCGCGCAACCGCTCGGTCGATCTCTATTGGGACTACCGCGCGCTGCCCGCGTATGCGGGCTGGCTCGCGCGCTTCTGGCGCGAATCGTCGCCGCGGCGGCTCGCGGCCGCCGCGCGCGACCTGCTGCCGCTCGTCGCGGCGAGCGTCGTCGAGCACGATGCGCTGCTCGCGCGCACCGACGCGCAGCCGCTCGTGCACGACGGCGGCTGGATCGAGGCGTTTCGTTCGCCCGCGTTGTTCGACGTGGAAGCGCGCGCGCAGCAGCGTGTGGCCGACGCGCACGGGCTGCGGATGACCGTGCTCGACGCGCATGCGCTGCGTGCGCGCGAGCCCGGTATCGGCGACGCGTTCTGCGGCGCCTTCCACTGGCAGGACCCGAAGACCGTGTCGAGCCCGGGCGGGCTGACCAAGGCCTATGCGCGGCTGTTCGAGCGCGACGGCGGCACGTTCGTGCGCGGCGACGCGACGACGCTCGTGCAGGTCGACGACGGCTGGCAGGTCCGGACCGAACACGGGCCGATCGCGGCGCGCTCGGCCGTGGTCGCGCTGGGCCCGTGGTCCGATCAGGTGTTCGCGCCGCTCGGCTACCGGATTCCGCTGCGCGCGAAGCGCGGGTATCACATGCATTACCGGCCGACGCGCACGCCGCTGAACGTGCCCGTGTGCGATACCGAGGCAGGCTTCGTCGTCGCGCCGATGGAGGGCGGCCGCCTGCGGCTCACGACGGGCGTCGAGATCGCGCTGCCCGACGCGCCGCCGACCGGCGTGCAGCTCGCGCGCGCCGAACCGCTGGCGCGTGACGCGTTCGGCATCGGCGAGCGGCTCGACCCGGAGCCGTGGCTCGGGATGCGGCCGTGCACGCCCGACATGCGCCCGGTGATCGGGCCGGCGCCGCGGCACCGGCATTTGTGGTTCGCGTTCGGTCATTGCCATCACGGGCTCACGCTCGGGCCCGCGACCGGCCGCCTGCTCGCCGAAATGATGACGGGCGCGCCGACCTATATCGATCCCCATCCGTACCGGCCTGCCCGCTTCGGCTGACCGTGCGGCGCGCAAATGCGGTTTCAGCCGCTGGCACGCGCCGGCGGCAATGTGCTTGCTTCACAATTTTTCATTCTGCTGTCCGGACTATCGAAATCCGCGCAATCGTAAATGATCTGCGTAATCGATAAGAAAGAAAATCGCGCGATAAAAGAAAATCAGCAAATTCGCGATTTATCAATGCATTTTCATATTGCTGAAATGCGTAATGGGCAGTCCGCTATGGTGGTATGGGGTCTCATCGTGCCCGCGTGTTTCGACGTTACGCGGAATGTACCGGAACACGTTACTACGGGGCTCGCAAACGTTACGTTACATCCGCGTTCCGGCGACCTTTTTCATCAGACGATTCGGGCTCCGCAATTCAGGAATTTCGCCTGAAATCAATTAAAAAACGTTATTACCGGTCGTTAGGCAGACGAATCAATCCCGTTTTTGGAATTGGCACGCTTCGTGCAATCCGTCCCCATGCTTTGTCAACGTAGTGCCAACCGAGATGGGGAAAATAACGATGGGACAGAATTTTAAATTGACGGGTGCGGCGCTGTCGGTCGCGACGGTGTTCGGGGTGCTGGCTTCGGGTTCCGCGATGGCGGGGGCGCTCGACTCGCTCCCGATCCCGCAGGTGATCGTCAATCCGCCGACGAACAGCGTGTCGGTCGGGCTGGTCGCGACGGGCACGTCGCCGCTGGGCTCGGTTACCGTGACGGCGGGCGGGTCGGGCGCAATCCAGACGTCGCTCGGCGAGCCGGGGC
>NZ_JACFYV010000231.1:0-10123 GCF_016759955.1 Burkholderia sp. KCJ3K979 | reverse complement strand
AGCAGATCGGGCCGATCGCGAAGCCGAAGGACATCCGCTTCGGCGACAACCTGCCGAAGACCCGCTCGGGCAAGATCATGCGGCGCCTGCTGCGCTCGCTCGCGAAGGGCGAGGCGATCACGCAGGACACGTCCACGCTCGAGAATCCGGCCATCCTCGAGCAGCTCACCGAAGTGCGCTGAGCGCCTGCCGGTTGCGCATCTCGCGCACGAGCCCCTGCGCGGCAATCCCGATTGCCCGCGCAGGGGCTTTTTGCTACATAACGGCATGACCGTTCCGACCCGTTCGGCGCCTGCCGCGCCGCCCCCCGTTCCCGAACCGCTCGCGCGTGCGCACGCACGCTACTGGCGCTTCAACGTCGCGCTGATCGCGGTGCTGATGGTGATCGGCTTCGCGGTGTCGTTCATCGTGCCGTTCTTCGGGCCCGCGCTCGCCGGCGTTCGCTTCGCCGGCTTCAGCCTGCCGTTCTATGTCGGCGCGCAGGGCGCGATACTCGTGTACCTCGTGCTGATCGTCGTCTACATCGGGTTGATGCAGCGCGCGGACCGCACGCTGCGCCGCGCGTACGACGAGCATGCGGCGCGCGCCGGCCATGCGAACGGCGGGCGCTGACTCATGCTGACGCATCGACTGATACGCGCATACGCGCTCTACACGCTCGGGTTTCTCGGCTTCGTGCTGCTGATGTGGCGGATCGAGCGCGCGACGGGCTCGGGCGTCTGGATCGGCTACGTGTTCCTGTTCGTGCCGATCGCCGTGTACGCGGTGATCGGGTTGTTGTCGCGCACGTCCGATCTCGTCGAGTACTACGTGGCCGGGCGGCGCGTGCCGTCCGCGTTCAACGGGATGGCGACGGCGGCCGACTGGCTGTCGGCCGCGTCGTTCATCGGCCTGGCCGGCTCGCTCTACGCGACCGGCTACGACGCGCTCGCGTACGTGATGGGCTGGACGGGCGGGTTCTGCCTCGTCGCGTTCCTGCTTGCGCCGTATGTGCGCAAGCTCGCGCGTTACACGATTCCCGACTTTCTCGGCACGCGCTTCTCGAGCACGGCCGTGCGTGCGCTTGCGGCCGGCGCGGCGATCCTGTGTTCGTTCGTGTACCTGGTCGCGCAGATCCAGGGGATCGGCCTGATCGCGACGCGCTTCATCGGCGTCGATTTCGCGATCGGCATCTTCTGCGGGCTCGCGGGCATTCTCGTGTGCTCGTTTCTCGGCGGGATGCGCGCGGTTACGTGGACGCAGGTTGCGCAGTACATCATCCTGATCAGCGCGATCCTGATTCCGGTGTCGCTGATCGCGATGAAGAACGGGCTCGGCCCCGTGCCGCAGTTCAATTACGGCAAGCTGATGGAGCGCGTCGCGGCGCGCGAGGCGCAGGTGCGCGACGCGCACGACGAGCAGCAGGTGCGCGATGCGTATCGCCGGCAGGCCGCGGCTATCCAGACGCGGCTCGACCGGCTGCCGGCGTCCTATGCGGATGCGCGCCGGCATCTCGTCGACCAGCTTGCCGACCTGCGCCGTCACAACGGGCCGCTGCGCGAGATCAGCCAGCGCGAGCGCGAACTGGCCGATTTCCCGCGCGATCCGGCAGCGGCGCGCGTGGCATGGACGCAGGCGCGTGACGACCTGCTCGCGCGGGCCGAGCCGCCCGTGCCGATGCACGAGCCGTTTCCGGCCGCGAGCGAAGACGAACGCAAGCCGCGGGAGCGGAATTTCCTCGCGCTGCTGCTGTGTCTGTCGCTCGGCACCGCGAGCCTGCCGCACATCCTGACGCGCTACAACACGACCACGTCGGTCGCGTCGGCGCGGCGTTCGGTCGGCTGGACGCTGTTCTTCATCGCGCTGTTCTACCTGAGCGTGCCGGTGCTCGCGGTGCTGATCAAGTACGAGATCCTCGCGAATCTCGTCGGGCGGCCGTTCGCCGAATTGCCGGCGTGGGTCACGCAATGGCATCACTTCGAACCCGACCTGATCAGTGTCGTCGAGGTGATCCGCGACGGCATCGTGCACTGGTCGGAAATCCAGATGCAGCCGGACATGGTCGTGCTGGCCGCGCCGGAGATCGCGGGGCTGCCGTACGTGGTGTCGGGGCTGATCGCGGCCGGTGCGCTGGCCGCGGCGCTGTCGACCGCGGACGGGTTGCTGCTGACGATCGCGAACGCGCTGTCGCACGACGTCTATTACTGCATGGTCGCGCCCGATGCGTCGAGCCAGCGGCGCGTGACGATCTCGAAGGTGCTGCTGCTGGGGGTGGCGCTGTTCGCGTCGTATGTCGCGTCGCTCAATACCGGGAAGATCCTGTTCCTCGTCGGCGCCGCGTTTTCGCTGGCGGCGTCGAGCTTCTTTCCGGTGCTGGTGCTGGGGGTGTTCTGGAAGCGCACGACGACGCGTGGCGCGATCGCCGGGATGGTGACGGGGTTGGCGGTGTGTGTGTACTACATCGTGTCGACTTATCCGTTCTTCACGCAGTTGACCGGGTTCGCCGGACGTACGTGGTTCGGGATCGAGCCGATCAGCTCAGGCGTGTTCGGCGTGCCGGCGGGGTTCGCGGTGGCGATCGTGGTGAGTCTGTTTGATAAGCGGCCGGATGAGTATACGCGGGCGTTGGTGGATTACATTCGGCATCCGTGAGGGGGAGGGGGTGTCGTACGGCGCGCGGATTAGAGCGCGGAAGTCGCGAGCTCGGTGCCCTTGGTCGTTTGCATGCGACCGACATCGCAGCTTCCGTCCGTCACGCCGTTTGCATTGGGGATCGCGACGCACACATAGGCACGAATGCCGTGCGGCAACGCCACGTGTCGAAACTCGCCCACCTTGATCGTCGCGACCCGGTGAACGGCAAACTGATCGGTGATCGGCGTCGCGCCCGACGGGACCGACAGGGTCACTTCCGACGTCGCCTGGCTGGTTTGCGATTTCAGCGTCTGACTGCCGGCGATATCCATGGTCACCATGAAGCGTAGGGTCGCTTGCCCTTCGGAAACGCGCTGGACGGTCACCGCGATCGTCGGCTTTGCGATGCCTGCCGTGCATTTTCCGGCAACACATTCGCGAACGGACAGGAGCGTGTGGAACGTCGGCGCGGGCTGACCGACGACTGACAGGTCGGTTGCGGCCCCGCCATCGCGTAGTGTTTTCTGCGGTGACGGAGTCGATGTGACGGCAACGGTGGTACTGATCGTCGGGTGCGACGGTGCCGTCGCGCAGGCCGCCAGCATGGCCGACGCGCCGGCCGTCGTGATGAACCGCAGGCTGAATTGCATGGACGTGACTCGCGGAGGCGAAACCTCCTATATCGTCAGATCAATGCCGATCTTTAGCGTGCGGCGCTCGGCATCCATCGCGCTTCGCACGCTCGGCGATCAGTTCGGAGCGATCCGGTCGATCGGCAGGTCGATGCCGCTCAGTTTCCACGACCAGAGACCATCACGCTTGAATACCAGCGTCACCTGGTCGTCCGTTCCTTTTCGCGCAGTTGCGGTGACGGTCGACCAGTTCTTGTAGCGTACCGAATAGTCGACTTTCGGCGTCGAGTTGGCTTGATCCGGCGTCGCGCCGACATCGGAACCTGCGTGAGTCGCTTCCGTCGGGGCGGCGGAGGATGCGGGGGCCGCCGGGACATCGGCAGGGTGCGCGGGTTTGGCCGTTCCCTGAGCCATCATGGTCATGACGCCCGCCGGCGTCACCATCGTGTCGATGAGCTGATTCGCGAAACCCATCGCCACCATCATTCCCAGACCGGCGAATGAATTGCCTTTCATGTCGGGCGAATTCGCCAGTTTCGATTGCACCATGGTCAGGAATTGACCACGCAGGCTTTCGCGCAGCGACGGAAAGTCGACGTGCGACGAAAACGAGTCGGCATCCTTGTCTGCCATGGCCGATCGCATCTGATACATGGTGATGTACGGGCTCGCATAACTGGAAGCGATGCCTGCGGCGATTGCGATTCCGGCGATCGCGATTCGTGTTTTCTTTTTCATGGTCTCTACGCGTTTCGATATTGTTTATCGGGAAAGCAGTTTAACGGTCGGGCGCGGGAATGTTTGAGGCGTCGACCAAGACCGCTTCGGCAAGCCGGGGCTCATTGCGCGCGACGTGGCAGTAACGAGAGACCTCGGCGTGATGCGAGTTCATCGCCAGTTCTTGCCAGGCATGAGCAGTGGGAAGCGCAGCGACCCGGGCGACGTTCGGCCTGGTGATGGGTTGCTGATGGGCCGAGAAACAAAAAGCCCCGCAGAACATTGATTCTGCGGGGCTTTCTCGTCAATCCTGGCGGAGAGAGGGGGATTCGAACCCCCGATAGGCGATTAACCTATACACGCTTTCCAGGCGTGCGACTTAAACCACTCATCCATCTCTCCGGAAGACCGAGAGTATAGCAAACTCTGGCGGCAGCCCGCCACTCCCTTCCGCGTCGGTCAGAAATCCGTCGTCATCGACAGCCACACCGAGCGCGGGTCGCCCTGCGTCAGGTATCCGCCGATCGTCGACGACCAGTACGACTTGTTCGCGACGTTGCGCACGGTCGCGCGCAACGTCGTCTTCTTGCCGAACACGTTTGTCGCGTAGCGCGCGCCGAGGTCGAAGCGGTCCCACGCCTGGATCGACATCGTGTTCGCGACGTCCAGGTACTGCGGCCCCGTGTGGAGCCAGCGCGCGGTTAGCGTGAGCCCGCGCAGCATCGGCACGTCGTATTCGGCACCCGCGTTGAGCAGGAACGACGGCACGCCGATCGGCCGGTGGCCGTCGTTCGCGCCGCTCGCCGTGTTCTGCAGCGTCGCGTCGAGGTACGTCGCGCCGGCGATCAGCCGCACACCTTTCCACGGCTCGCCGTACACGGCCGTCTCGATGCCGCGGTGCCGCTGCGTGCCGTCGGCGCCGAACAGGTTCGTCGCCGGGTCGGTGTACGCCATCGGCTTCTCGATCTGGAACAGCGCAAGCGACGCACCGTACTTGTCGGTGTCGTAGCGGATGCCGGCTTCATATTGCTTCGACCGGTACGGCGACAGCGCCTGGCCTGCGTTGCGCGCGGTGTTCGGCGCGATCTCGCCCTGGGCGAGCGCTTCGCTGCGATTCGCGAAGATCGACACGTTGCGCCACGGCTTCACGACGAGACCGAACACGGGCGTCGTGATCGCGTCGCTGTAGACGCCCGTGACCGCGCCCGTGTAGCTGAAGTTGTCGACCGAAATCGACTGGCGGCGCGCGCCGATCGTGAACAGCACGCGGTCGTCCAGGAAGCCGAGCGTATCGGACACCGCGAGGCTGCGCAGCCAGGTCTTCGTGACCGTGCCCGGATCGTTCATGTCGCCGCCCGTGTAGGCCGTCGGCGGAGACGCGATCGGCGCGGGATCGTAGAGCGTCGTCGGGAACGCGTTCGACAGCGTGTACGCGGACTGGCTGTCGACGCGGATGAACGACGCGCCGGCCGTCACGAAGTGCGACACGGGGCCGGTCGTGAAGCGGCCGCGTACGCCGGCCTCGGCCGACTGCGCATCTTCCTTGTGCGGCACGCTCAGGCGCGAGCCGGTCGTGCCGGACGACGAGTAGGTCGGCGTGTAATAGTCGCCATGCTCGTTCGTATGGCGTGCGCCGGCCGATACGTAGGCCGTCCATGCTGGCAGGAAGTCATACTCGGCGCGCACGATGCCCACCGTGTCCTCGAGTTCGCTGAAGCTCCACGGTTGCGCATAGTTGTGCGTCGCGGACGGCACGGCGGGCAATTGATCGCCGCTGACGAGCACGACCGGGCGGCCGTTGTCGATCCGCTGCCGCTGATACAGGAAGTCGCCGGACAGGCGCAGCTTGTCGCCGCGCCAGTCGAGCGACACCGCCGTCACGTTGCTGCGGCGGCGCTCGTCGTCGACGGCCGTGTCGCCGCCGCTGATCGACTGGTTCACGCGCACGCCGAACTGGCCTTCGCTGCCGAAGCGGCGGCCGATGTCGACATGCGTGCCGAGCGAACCGGACGTGGCGCCGTCGACGGTGACGCGTGTGAGCGGCTTGTCGTCCGCACGCTTCAGTTGCAGGTTCACGCCGCCGCCGACCGCCGAGCCGTTCGGCGACGCCCCGTTCAGGAAGGCATTCGCGCCCTTGAACACGTCGACGCGCTCGACCGCATCGGTCTGGACGAGTTGCCGCGGCGTGACGCCGTACAGGCCGTTGAGCGACACGTCGTCGCCGGCAAGCTCGAAACCGCGGATGACGAATACCTGCGAGAAGTTGCCGTAGCCGGAGGCGCTGCGCACGGCCGGGTCGTTGTCGAGTACGTCGGCGAGCGTGCGCGCCTGCTGGTCCTCGATCAGTTTCGACGTATAGGTGGTCATGCTGAACGGCACGTCGCTCGCCTTTTGCCGGCCGAGCACGCCGAAATCCGCGCCGCGCGCGACCTGGCCGCCGGCGTAGGTCGGTGCGAGGTCGCCGGGCAGCGGCTCGGCCGCGCCGGTCACGTTGATCGACGGCAGCATGGCGGCATCGGACGCGGCATTGGCGTTGACGGCGGCGGAAGTCGCCTGCTGGGCCCGTGCGGCGGCCGGGAAGGTGCAGGCGAGCGCAATGCCGAAGGCAATCGGCGTGAGACGCCGGACGGGTAACGAAAGTGTCGACATGGGACGCAAATCGGGTGTAGTCGGTGATCCATCCCAGGGCGGCAAGTCGGAATCCGGGCGGCGTGACGCGTCCGTACTGTCGCGGACGTGTTTTTATCGAGCGGCGGAGTCTAGCGTAAACGAGAATCATTGTCGTTTGCGGGAGGGGCGGCCCACTATTTGAGATAACTGGGCGTTCACGGGCGATGGTGCATGATCGCTGAGGGGGCGTCGGGGCGGACTCTACGGTTTCGCGCGGGCCCCCGCGAGTCTGCTATCTTCCCGGGCATCTCATCGCTTTCCCCGCCGATTCTCCATGACCGACCGCATCGTCGCCGCCTTCGATTTCGACGGCACCATCACGACCACCGACAGCTTTCGCCATTTCGTCCGCCAGGCGGTCGGCACGCCGCGTTTCGCGTGGGCCGGGTTGCGCGCGCTGCCGTGGATCGTCGCGATGAAGGCCGGGCTGCTGTCGCGCGGCGACGCGAAGGCAAAGTTCGCGTCGTTCGCGTTCGGGCCGATTCGTGAAGACGCGCTCGATGCGCACGCGCGCACCTTCGTTGACGGTTATCTGCCGCGCCTCGTGCGTCCGGAAATGCTCGAGCGCATCCGCGAGCATCGGGCGCGTGGGCATGAAGTCGTGCTGGTCAGCGCATCGCCGTCGCTGTATCTGGAGAAGTGGGCGAAGACGGCCGGCTTCGACACGGTGCTCGCGACGCGGCTCGCGTTCGAGCGCGGCGTCTTCACCGGGCGCCTCGACGGCGAGAACTGCTGGGGGCCGCAGAAGGTCGTGCGGCTGCGCGGATGGTGGGGCAACCGGCCGCCGAAGCAGTTGTTCGCGTATGGCGACAGTCGCGGCGACAAGGAAATGGCCGAGCTCGCGAACTGGTCGTGGATTCGCGGGCAGGGGCCGATGCCGCCGATCGACGCTTGATGCGGCGCTGATGCGGCGCGCCGCCGCCGTTACGCGTCGGCCTGCGCGTGGTGCGTGCGGCGAGACGGACGATAGCCGCCCCAGCGATTCGCACGGGCGAAGGTGCCGACGTCGTTGAAGCGCACGCCCACTTCGCGCAGCGCCGCATGCGCATGGCGCGCGGTCAGTTGCCGGATGTAGAACGGATCGCGCACCACGAAATGATGAATCGCGTGCGTGCTGCCGAAATTGAAGCAGAACAGCTGGAACGGCAGCATCCACCACGGGTTCAGCACCTGCGTCTGCTGGATCACGTTGCGCGAGTCGATGTCGCCGAAATAGTGCATGTTCGAGCTGACGAAGTTGATGCAGAAGCTGCGCAAGAAGTTCGGCCCGAGCCACACCACCGCCAGGAAATCGACGACGCTCATCACGCGCTCGACGGCGGCGGGCACCGTCACCGCGACATCGAACGCATGCAGCGCGAACAGGCCGACGTGATAGACGATGAACGCGTGCCACAGCGTGTAGTACAGGTGACCGATCGGCATGTACGACGACACCTGCTCGATGCGCAACTGCAGGCGTTCGGACGGGTCCTGCACCGGTTGCGCGGCCACGTACTGCTTCACCTTGCGACGCATCGCGGCCGGCCGCAGCACGACGGCGAGCATGCCGTCCGCGATCATCAGCAGGCGCTTCACGCCCCAGCGCTCGCCGTTGGTGATGCCGTATTCCTCCAGGTCCGATTCGCCGCCCGACACCTTGTGGTGATGCAGGTGCATGCGTCGGCGCGTCCACGGGTTGATCGTGCCGGGCCGCGTGAGCCAGCACAGCGCCATCATCAGGTGATACGCCCACGGCGTCTTCTTGAAGTACATCAGGTGGATCAGGTCGTGCTCGAGCTCGTGGATCAGCGACGTGACGAACGCGGCGAGCGGCAGCGCGACGTACCACGCGATCGCGCCACGCGCATACAGCCATGCGATCGCGAGCATCGCGCTCACCGACACGGCCATCACGGTCGCGCCGACGAGGTTCTGGTTGTCGAGCAGCGGAAAGCGTGCGCGGATCGCGTCGCTCGCGGCGTTCACTTCGCGGCGGACGTACGCGACCCTGTCGGCGTCGTGGCGAAAGGCGGTTCGTGCGGGTTGGCTCATCGACCGGAATCCGTGCGGAAAGAGTGGGGCGCAATGCCGATGTGACAAGCATAGGCGCGTGCCGGAACGCAGGCGAGGGCCGTCGGTGCCAAGGGTGGTGTCATTTCGGGCCACGTTGGCCGACGCGCGGGCGCCTGAGCGGAGGTCGGCCCGCTAGAGTGCCACCGTGGTGTCATGGCGGGCCAGCGACGCTACAATCCGCCGAAACCGCTCGGGAGTTCGCCGCATGGCCTTGTCCGTTCCGGATGCCGCGCGCCAGTTGAACAAGGCGACGGTGTCGTCCGCGTATGCGCTGTTCATGCTGATGCTGGCCGAGGAGCGCGGCATCGACGGCGGCCGCATTCTCGCCGGCTCGGGCGTCGCGCGCGACCGGCTCGCGCAGCCCGATGCGCGCATCACGCCGCTGCAGCAGGCGGCGATCGTGTTCAACCTGCTCGACGCGACCGACGATCCGTCGATCGCGATCGAGATCGGCCTGCGCAGCAGCCTGACGAAAGCGGGGCTGATCGGCTTCGGGCTGATGAGCTGCGCGACGCTCGGCGAGGCGATCGCGCTCGGCATCCGCTACCTGCCGACGCGCGTGCCTTTTTTCTCGGTGCGGCTCGCGCAGCTCGACGGCATCGTCGACATCGACGTGCTCGAAGCGTTTCCGCTCGGCCGGCTGCGCCAGTTCGCGGTGGAAAACTTTCTGGTCGAAACCGCGATCCTGTTCAATTCGCTGCTGTATCCGACGCCGGGGCGCACGCTGCAGTCGCGTGCCGAGCTCCATTTCGAATGGCCGGAGCCGCCGTGGTTCGAGCGTTATCGCGCGCGGCTGCCGCGCTGCCATTTCGACGCGAGCGCGAACCGCATCCGCTGCGACGCCGCGTTGCTCGACGAGCCGATCGGCACCGCGAACGCGCAGACCGCGCAGATGATCGTCCAGCAGTGCGAGGCCGAACTCGCGCGGCTCGGCTATGCGGAGAGCATCGTCGAGCGCGTGCGCAACCTGCTGATCTGCGGGGAGGGCGGCTATCCGTCGGTCGACGACGTCGCGCGCGAACTGCATGTGTCGGCGCGCACGCTCAAGCGCAAGCTCGCCGAATACGGCGCGACCTATTCGGCGCTGCTCGACGAGATCCGGCTGCGCGATGCGCTGCGGCTGCTCGAAGGCACGCGGTTGCCGGTCGACGAGATCGCCGCGCGCGTCGGCTATACCGACCGCGCGAATTTCACGCGCGCGTTCAAGCGCTGGACGGGCGTGGCGCCGAGCGAGCGGCGTTGAACGTCGCCCCCGCATCGGCTTGCCGGTCCTCGCGCAGGCGCGGATGCTTTTTCAAACCTTCAAGCTTTCAGACAATCGCGATCCAGTTCGCGCCGCGGCCGCCCGGCACGCGCGTGTGCAGCGACAGCGTGCCGTCGCCCGGCGCGATCGCATACAAGGCCACGTGCTCCGACTGCTCGCCGCAGGCGACGAG
>NZ_JACFYV010000230.1:0-10145 GCF_016759955.1 Burkholderia sp. KCJ3K979 | reverse complement strand
CCGGTCGCTGTTGCATCGAGTCTGGAGAAGCGCATTGCGACGTCTGATTCTGGTTGGCATGACGGTATGCGCGGTGCTGCTGACGAGCGCCGCGCCGGCCGAAACGGTGTTGCCCGCGACGACCTCGTGGATCGGCAACACGTTCGGCTATGGCGATGGCACATGGACGCAGATCGACATCCGCGCGATCGCGGTGACGCCCGAGGGCAAGGTGTATACGAATGCGCCGTGGGACGAGAGTGGCGCCGAGGCGAGCGTCTACCAGGACGGGAAGATGCTCGGCTTCGCCGGCGGCACGCACGGCTGGGGCAATCTCGGCGGCAGCGCGATCGCGGTGAACAGCAAGTACGCGTATGTCGCGATCGGTGTCGGCAACGAGCGCGGTCACCTGCAGTCGCCCGGCATCTGGCCGGACAAGGGCAAGCAATGGTTCGGCATCTCGCGGCGCACGATTGGCGACATGAAGCAGCCCGCGCCGTTTCGCGCGGCGCCGCAGGTCGCGCCGGGCGGGCGCGCCGATACCGGCCGCGCACGGATGGCCGCCAGCTTCATGATGATGAACGAGGTGCCGGCGCCCGCGCGCTCGGAAGTGGGCGAGGCGAAGGCGGAAGTGGGCGGCCTCGCGGCCGACGACAAGACGCTGTTCGCGACCAATCCGTCGCGCGACGTGGTGGATGTCTACGACGCGGAGACGATGCAGCAGAAGGGCACGTGGAGCGCGCACGAGCCGGGCCGCATCGCGCTCGCCGGCGACGGCACGCTGTGGCTGCTGACCGATACGCTGGGCGGCCCTGCGCATCTCGTGCACGTGCGGGCCGACGGCCGCAAGCTCGACGACGCGCCGGCGCTGCCGGAAGGCACCGACGCGGTGGACGTGGCGGTCGACGCGAAAGGGCGCGTGCTCGTCGCGGACAACGGGCCGCGCCAGCAGATCCTGATCTTCTCGAAAGGCGGCAACGGCTATGCGCCGTCGGGCACGCTCGGCGAGCGCGGCGGCATTTTCGCGGGCCCGGTGCCGGGGCGGCCGGGCCCGCAGCGTTTCAACGGGCTGACCGGCGTCGGCGTCGACCGCGCGGGCAACATCTACGTATCGATGAACGGGATCGGGCCGCGCCACGACACGATCGGCGCGGGGCTCGGCGCGGTGCTGGAAAGCTACACGCCGGACGGCAAGCTGCGCTGGCAGGTGCAGGGGCTGCTGTTCGTCGACGGCGCGTGGCTCGACCCCGCGCGGCCGAACAGCGTGTACACGGGCAACAAGCGCTTCGAGCTCGACCTGTCGAAGCCGCCGGGCCAGGACTGGAAATACGTCGGCTTCCTGTCGAACCGCTTCAAGTATCCGGACGACCCGGTGTTCCATACGGACCAGTATCCGGGCATGCCGATCGCGCGGCGCGTCGACGGGCGCACGTTCCTGTACCTGACCGACATGTACGCCGATCACCTCAAGATCTACCGGTTCGACGCGAAGCGCGACGGCGAGGTCGCGATTCCGTCCGGCCTGATCGCGGGCCGCGCGCGGCCGGTCGACAAGGTGCCGAACAAGCCGCCGGGCGGCGACTGGCTGTGGCGCGACGCGAACGGCAACGGCCGGATCGATGCCGACGAGTCCGAGATCAACACGACGGGCAAGGCGAAGGCGGGCGGCTGGGGCTGGTGGGTCGACACGAAGGGCGACATCTGGCGCACGAGCGACGTGCGCGGCATCCACCGCTTCCAGTACGGCGGCGTCGACACGGCCGGCAACCCGATCTATTCGTACGACAAGGTCACGACCTACCCGATGCCGCAGCCGTTCACGCAGCTGCGCCGCGCGATCTACGAGCCGCAGACCGACACGCTGTACGTGACCGGCTACACGGCCGACGCGCCGCCGCAGCCGGGCATCAACAAGGAAGTGGGGCGCGTGCTGATCCGCTTCGACAAGTGGTCGACGGGCTCGCCGGTCGCGCGCTACCAGGTGGCGCTGCCGTGGAAGCTCGATGCGAAGCCGATCTTCGACCTGATCGGGATCACGGTCGAGGGCCGCTACCTCTTCACGGTGGAGCCGGTCGGCAAGATCCACGTGTACGACAAGGAAACCGGCAAGGAAGTCGGCGTGATGAGCCCGGGCGCCGAGGTCGGCAAGGCGTCGGGCTGGGTCGACGTGCCGTTCGGTATCAGTGCGTTCCGGCGCGAGAACGGCGAGTACCTGGTGTTCGTCGAGGAAGACGCGCGCGGCAAGGTGCTCATGTACCGCTGGAAACCGTGACGGGCGGCGCGCCGTCGTCGGCGTCAACGTCACACAAGGCTAAAGCATGGACAAAGGCATACTCAAGAACGTTTCGATCAACTTCATCGGGCTGATCCTGCCGACCTTCGTGTCGCTGGTGACCGTGCCCGCGTACATCCACGCGCTCGGCGTCGAACGCTACGGCGTCGTGAGCCTCGTGTGGACGCTGATCGGCTATTTCGGGATCCTCGATCTCGGGATGAGCATGGCCGCGCAGAACCACATCTCGAAGGCGCTCGCGAGCGGCAACGCCGACGAAAGCGCACGCGTGTTCTGGAGCGCGTTCTGGCTGAATCTCGGCACCGGCATCGCGGGCGGGCTGCTGATCTATTTCGGCGCGTTCGTCTACACCGCGTATTTCACGAAGGTATCGGCCGCGATGCAGCACGAGGTGTATCTCGCGCTGCCGTGGCTCGCGCTCGCGATTCCGCTCGCGAACGTGTCGTGGGTGTTCGCCGGCGCGATCAACGGCGCCGAACGGTTCGGCGTGTTCAACACGAACCAGACGATCGGCACGTTCCTGTTCCAGCTGCTGCCGCTCGCCGCCGCGTGGTGGATCGCGCCGAACCTGCAGACGGTGCTCGCCGCGGCCGTCGTCGCGCGGCTGATCGCGGCGGTGATGCTCGGGCAGGCCAGCATCAAGGTGCTCGGCATCCGCCGCATCGATCCGCCGCAGTGGGGCACCGCGAAAGGGCTGTTCAATTTCGGCGGCTGGATGCTGATCGCGAGCACGACCAGCATGATCGCCGACACGCTCGACCGCGTGATGCTCGGCGCCGGCATGGGCGCGAAGTTCGTCACCTACTACACGGTGCCGCAGAACCTCGTCACGCGCCTGAACATGCTGCCGAATGCGTTGGTGCGCACGCTGTTCCCGCGGCTGTCGGCGGTCGGCCGCGATCATGCGGATACCCTCGCGCGCCAGTCACTCGAATTCCTGAACGGCGTATTCACGCCGGTCGGCATCGTCGCGATCTTCGCGCTCGCGCCGTTCCTCACGCTGTGGGTTGGCGCCGATCTCGCCGCGCATTCCGCGCCGGTCGGCCGCGTGCTGGTGATCAGCGTGTGGCTCGTCGGCCAGGCGAGCGTCACGCGCATCCTGATCCAGTCGCAGGTCAACCCGGCCCGCGCGGCATTCGCCGGGCTCGTCGAGATGCCGTTCTTCGTCGGCGGCCTGTGGTTCGGCATTCATCACTTCGGGCTGATCGGCGCGGCGGTGGTCGTCGCGGCGCGCGCGCTCGTCGACTACGGCGTGCTGCTGTACCTGTCGGCGATCCGGATGCGCGCGATCGTGCTCGACATGCTCGCCCATCTCGCCTTCCTGCTGGCGAGCCTGTTTCTGGCCCAAGCCTGGTCGGGGCTCGGCGAGTCGATCGGCATGTGCGCGGTCGTGCTGGTGCTGAACGTCGCGTGGTCGCTCACGATGACGCCGGGATTGCGCGCACTCGTGCGCGACCTGTTTGTCCGTCTCAATGCGAGGAAAACCATATGAATCGCGATCTGGCGGAACACGCCGTCCTGAATCTCGCCGCGGCCGATGCCGCCGTGGCCCACCCGGGCGACGCCGCGCTGCACCGCGCGGTGCCGGCCGAGCGCGCGGGCGCGCGGCAGCCGGCGCGTGCGCTGCGCGTGGCGATCGTCCACGACTGGCTCGTCACCTATGCGGGCGCCGAGCGCGTGCTCGAACAGATCGTCGCGTGCTTTCCCGACGCGGACCTGTTCAGCCTCGTCGATTTCCTCGACGACCGCGCATTCGTGCGCGGCAAGCCGGTGACGACGTCGTTCATCCAGAAGCTGCCGTTCGCCCGCACCAAGTACCGCAGCTACCTGCCGCTGATGCCGCTCGCGATCGAGCAGCTCGACGTATCCGAGTACGACCTCGTGATCTCGAGCAGCCACGCGGTCGCGAAGGGCGTGCTGACCGGACCGGACCAGGTGCACATCAGCTACGTGCATTCGCCGATCCGCTATGCGTGGGACCTGCAGCACCAGTATCTGGAGCAGTCGAACCTCACGCACGGGCCGAAATCGCTGCTCGCGCGGATGATCCTGCACTACATCCGCAACTGGGACACGCGTACCGCGAACGCGGTGGACGGCTTCGTCGCGAATTCCGCGTTCATCGCACGGCGCATCAAGAAGGTCTATCACCGCGACGCGGCGGTGATCTTTCCGCCGGTCGACGTCGACGCGTTCTCGCTGAACGCGGTGAAAGAGGATTTCTACCTGACCGCGTCGCGGATGGTGCCGTACAAGAAGATCGACCTGATCGTCGAGGCGTTTTCGCGCACGCCCGAGCGCAAGCTCGTCGTGATCGGCGACGGCCCCGAGATGCAGAAGATTCGCGCGAAGGCCGGCCCGAACGTCGAGATCATGGGCTACCAGCCGTTCGCGGTGCTGCACGACCGGATGCGGCGCGCGAAGGCGTTCGTGTTCGCGGCCGAGGAGGATTTCGGGATCTCGGTCGTCGAGGCGCAGGCGTGCGGCACGCCGGTCATCGCATACGGCAAGGGCGGTGCGCTCGAAACCGTGCTCGACCCGCAATCGAACCTGAACCCGACCGGTCTCTTCTTCGACGAGCAGACGCCACACGCGATCGTCGCGGCCGTCGACGATTTCGAGCGTGCGCCGCAGCGCTTCACGCCTGACGCGTGCCGCGCGAACGCGGAGCGCTTTTCCGCCGACACGTTCCGGCGGCGCTTTCTCGACTACGTGGAGCAGGCGCTGCCCGGTTCGACCGCGCAGCGCGGCACGGCCGCCCCGCTGCCGGCCGCGCGCGGCCCGGCGACGCTCGTGCTCGACCAGAGCGGTGTGCTCGGCGGCGCCGAGCTGTCGCTGCTCGAGATCATGAAACACATGCGCGCGAACGCCGACGTGCTGCTGTTCGCCGATGGTCCGTTCCGCGCGGCGCTCGACGAGATCGGTGCGCGCGTCGACGTGGTCGAGCAGGGTGCGCTCGCGGGCGTGCGCAAGCAGGGCGGCGTGTCGTTCGGCGCGGTGAAGCAGCTCGTGCGGCTGGTGCGCGACGTCGCCCGGCGCGCGCGCCGCGCCGAGGTAATCTACGCGAACACCCAACGCGCGATGGTGGTCGCCGCGCTCGCCGGGCGGCTCGCGCGCAAGCCGGTGGTCTGGCACCTGCGCGACATCGTCAGCACCGATCATTTCGGCGGCAAGCAGTTGAAGGCGATCAAGTATTGCGCGCGGCTCGGCGTCACGCGCGTGATCGCGAACTCCGACGCTTCCGCGCAGGCGTTCCGCGCGCTGACGGGCTTCACGCCGCAGCACGTCGACGTGGTGTTCAACGGCATTTCGGCCGAACCGTTCGACGCGCTGGAAGGCGTGAGCCAGGCCGCGCTGCGCGCGCGCCTCGGCTTGCCCGCGGACGCATGGCTGGTCGGCTCGTTCAGCCGCCTCGCGCGCTGGAAGGGGCAGCACGTGCTGCTGGAGGCCGCCGCGCGGCACCCGGACATGCACGTGGTGCTGGTCGGCGCGCCGCTGTTCGGCGAGGACGACTATGCGGCGCAACTGCACGAATTCGTCGCGCAGCACGGGATGGACGAACGCGTGCATTTCCTCGGGTTCCAGCGCGACGTGGCCGCGTGCATGACGGCGGTCGACGTCGTCGCGCACACGTCGATCACGCCGGAGCCGTTCGGGCGCGTGATCGTCGAGGGGATGCTCGCGCGCCGGCCGGTCGTCGCGGCGCGGGCGGGCGGCGTCGTCGAGATCATCGAGGATGGCGACAACGGGCTGCTTTGCGAGCCGGGCAACGCGGCCGCGCTGGCCGATGCGCTGGCGGCGCTCAAGCGTGACCGCGCGCTGCGCGAGCGGCTCGTCGCGAGCGGGCGTGCGACCGCGGTGCGCCGGTTCGGGACCGAAACCTACGTGGAGCGGGTCGAGAAGATCCTCGCGGATACGGCGAAGGCCGCCAAGGCCGCGAACGCGAAGAAGTAGCAGCCGGCGCGAGCCGGCGGGAAACGAGCCCCCATGCGGCGTTGCGCTGCGCGGGGGCTTCGCTTTTCGGCGGGCGAGGTGTCTGGCCCGGGCAGGCGGGCGGATTTGCGCCGCGAATCCGCGACGGGCGCGAGCGTGGCCGACCGTCATCTGAAACCGGGATCGGGGCCATCGGCAACGTGAAGCGGGCAGGCGACACCGTTGCAGTCGTGCCGCGGCAACCCCGCAGAGACGGCTTACGCGGGTCGTGGCGCGGTCGGAGAGCGGCAGGCTGCCGTTCCTTGTCGAACCGGCCCGCGACCGCGTGCCGGCCGTGAAAAAGCCCCCGCGCAGCGAGACGCCGCGCGAGGGCTTCGAGACCGGACGGGCCGGCCGGCTTGTGTCAGACGGCCTGTTCGGGCGTCGAGGCGACGACGCGGGCGGCGCGGGTCGGCTTGAAGCTGGCCGACCACATCATCGCCGGTCGTTCGAACATCCGGTAGAACAGGTACGCGACCGGAATCGCGACGGCCATGAACGCGAACGACGGCCAGATCGACAGTTGCAGTTCGGAGTGGAACAGCACCGAGCCGAGGCAGACGAACAGCGGCAGGTGGACCAGGTACAGCGAGTAGCTGAAATCGCCGAACCAGCTCAGCACGCGCAGCGGTGGCGTCGGGCGCGGCGGGCGGGCGAGCGCGCGGTACAGGAAGCACGCGAAGCCGGCCGACCACAGCTGGAATGCGCCGTACTGGCCGACATGGAACGCGCCGCAGCCGGCGGCCAGCAGCACGGCGGCCGCGACGTACCACGCGCGCGACGGCACGACGGCCGTGTCGCGTGACTGCTGCGCGCGCACGTCGGCGATCCATGCGCCGATCGTCCAGGACAGCCAGTACGACGTGAAGAACTGCAGGTCGTGCCGTTCGAGCAGCCATGCCGACGCGACGTTGACGAGCGCGACCGTGGCCACGACGGCCGGCATGCCGATGCGCCGGCGCAGCGCGAACAGCAGCGGATAGATCGCGTAGAACTGCACTTCGAGCGAGAGCGTCCACAGCGCGCCGTTCGACCCGTACGTGTAGCCGGCGACGCCCTGCAGCGAGAACAGGTTCACGAGGAACGCGACCAGGCCGACGTCGCGAATCTTGTGGCTGACGGGCTCGATCTGCAGGCTGACCGCGTCGAGCGCGAGCGTGAACAGCAGCGCGGCCAGCAGCACCGGGTAGATGCGCGCGAAGCGGCGCACCCAGAAGTTCGGCGCGTCGAGCCGGTACGCGGGGTTCGCCGCGAGCTTGAGCGCCGCGTTGCGGTGGATGCAGTAGCCACTGATCACGAAGAAGATCGGGACGCCGGCGGAGCCCCACGCGAACGGGAAGGTCAGGTAGCCGGCGATCACGCCCGGGCTGAGTGCATGACCGTAAGCATGATGGAAGCTCTGCATGCCGACCCAGACGACCTGGCGGCAGTGGAAATAGGCGACGAGCAGCGCCGCGAAGCCGCGCATCGCGTCGATCACGTGTTCCTTGTGATCGGCGACGGGCGGCGCGGCCAGAGACGATCCGCTGAAAGCTTGCATGCGATTCGATTCCTTGCGACGGATGGACGGGAAGTTTCATCCAATCGTAATGCGCAAGAATTCGGTCAATGAATAAAAAAATCTCGCCCGGAAATATCGGTATTCCACCTCATGGATTTATCGCGACCCGAAAGCGGTTCGCCGAGGGGCGCGAATTATTTGCCGATTTTTTTCTGATAGTTTGAAAGCTCCAGTTGAGTGATGCAAGGAGCGGCAAGATGGACATGCATTGGATCGCGAGCGCTGCAGTACTGCTGGTCATGGCCGTGCTGTCGGCGTACCGCGAGGCGCTGAAGAACGAACCGATCCGCCCGGGCCTCGAGCGGGGCGGCGTGCCCTATATCGAGGAATTCGAATCGTAAGAATTTGTATCTGGAAAATCGGTAATTTGTTTCTGCTTCGGCAATCGGTTCGGCAATATCGACCGGATTGAGACGATTATATTTTTTCCGGAATAATTGGGCAATCAGTTCATATCGAAAATGAGCGGAGCGGAATTGGCAGTACCGTCGATTCTCGATATGCCGTTCGGAACACAATCGCGCCGGGTCGCGGGTCGACGCGGCGCAGTCAACGCTATCAGGATGCGAACATGTTGAAAGTCACCAAGGCCGTGTTCCCCGTTGCCGGTCTCGGCACGCGGTTCCTCCCGGCAACGAAGGCGAGCCCGAAGGAAATGTTGCCCGTCGTCGACAAGCCGCTGATCCAGTACGCGGTCGAGGAAGCGATCAACGCCGGTATCACCGAGATGATCTTCGTCACCGGGCGCAGCAAGCGCGCGATCGAGGATCATTTCGACAAGTCGTACGAGATCGAGGCCGAGCTCGAGGCGCGCGGCAAGGAAAAGCTGCTCGAGCTCGTGCGCGGCATCAAGCCGAGCCACGTCAATTGCTTCTACGTGCGCCAGCCGGAAGCGCTCGGCCTCGGCCACGCGGTGCTGTGCGCGGAGAAGCTCGTGCACGGCGAGCCGTTCGCGGTGATCCTCGCCGACGACCTGCTGCACGGCGAACAGCCGGTGCTCAAGCAGCTCGTCGACGTGTTCGACCACTATCACAGCTCGGTGATCGGGGTCGAGACGATCCCGCGCGAGGACAGCCGCTCGTACGGCGTCGTCGAAGGCCGGGAATGGGAAGAGGACATCATCAAGCTGTCGGGCATCATCGAGAAGCCGGCGCCGGAGGATGCGCCGTCGAACCTCGGCGTGGTCGGCCGCTACGTGTTCATGCCGACGATCTTCGATCACCTGCGCAAGCTCAAGCCGGGCGCGGGCGGCGAACTGCAGCTCACGGATGCCGTCCAGTCGCTGCTCGCGAACGAACAGGTGCTCGCGTATCGCTACTACGGCACGCGTTTCGACTGCGGCAGCAAGCTCGGCTATCTGAAGGCCACCGTCGAGCTCGCGCTCCAGCATCCGGAAGTGAGCCGCGAATTCGAGGCGTATCTGCGTACCTGCTTGCCCGCGCTGGCTGCCGTCGCTTAAAGCGGCCGCGCGCTCCGTCGTTTCAGGTGGTGGTTGTTCCGTTGGCCCCGGCCGCTCGCGCGCCGGGGCTTTTTTGTTTTTGCGGGCGCACGAGCAGGGTGCGCGACGTCTCGGTGTCGTGCCGCGAACGGGCGGCAGGCGGTGTCCTGCGCTGCGCGACGCATACCGACGAGGCCGCGCGTCGCGCGTGAAACCGGTGCGGAAGCACGCGCCGCGTGACCGGAGCGGTGGAGGGGGTGCGCGGCATGCACGACACTCGCACGGGTGTCGCGCGATGACGCAGCGTCGGCTGCCATGCAGCCGGCCGTCGGGTGTCGCCGATATCGAAGCGTTCCCGTCCGGCTTGCGCCGTACGCCGCTTCCGCGTACCGCTCAGCGCGGCGACGCGCTCGGCTGCGTGGCGAAGTGCCGGGCCAGCAGCGCGGCGATCGGCTTCTTGAAGTCGAGCAGCCGCTTTTCGAGATAACGCCAGGACAGGTGCGCGAGCAGCACGGCGAGCGCGAATTGCAGCATTTCCGGCAGCGTGTCGCGGACGATCTCCGGCATCGGCACGTGCGCGAAGGATGCGGGCAGGGCGCCGAAGCGCGCCGGAATCAGGTTGTGGAACAGGTAGAAGCCGTAGCTGATCGTGCCGAGATAGGCGAGCGGCGCCCAGTCGAGCAACGCGACGACGGGATGCTCGGGCGCGCTGACGATCCACAGCATCAGCGCGGCGAGCGACGCCGACAGGCCGAGATCCGCGAGCCCCGCGACCGCATCGGGCAGCGCCGTGAACGCCGGCAGCACGAGGAAGAACACGACGCCTGCCGCGCCGAGCCAGCCGGGCGGCACGCGGCGCGCGGCCGTCGCGCCGCGACCGGCGAGCGCCATCGCGCCGACGC
>NZ_JACFYV010000022.1:0-54965 GCF_016759955.1 Burkholderia sp. KCJ3K979 | reverse complement strand
GTGTCGAGTGTCAGATGGTGCGGCGTAAATGGAATCTGCTGATTCATTGTCGTGGCGATTAAGTTTTCGTTGATGTCGCGGGGATATTTCGCTTTCCGGAAAATCGGATTTCCTGCGGATGTGTATGAATGTAAATGCTGTCCGCTCGGGAAAAGGATTTGTCCGCTGCGGAAAAGGTTTGTTTGAGCAAATGCCCGCACACTAGCCCCGACGCGGCTGGAATCGGTTCTTTCACCGACTCCGGTTACCGCAAAAATTGCTGTTGCCGTCGCCTCAATGGCAGCCGATATTCAATGTCACATTGAATGATGGCATTCTCGGATGATGAGAGGGCGATGACAAAAGAATAACAGGCACGAGGGTAATGAAAACGTCATGATTCGTGAAATGATTGATATACAAGACGAATCGGGAAATGACGGCGTGGGTGTGGGTGCAAGGCATCGAGCGAGAAGAAATCGTCAAGCAAATTCGATCGATTAATTCGATGCCGGGGTCGTTCGTCGAGTAGCCGGTTTTTTTCCGGAAATCCGGAAAAACGGGGCGCCCGCCGGACGGAAAGGGGTGAGTGGTTTCGCGTGGGCCGCCGGGCGGTTTGATCGATCCGAAGGCCGTGCGCGGCGCTCTATCGAATCAGGCGGATACGAAAAATATGAATACGACAAGCATGGCAGGTCAGGGCGTCGGGTCGATCGATCCGGTGCCGGCTGTCAGCGTCAGCGATCCGGCGGCGCATGCTTCAGACCCGGGGACAGCATGGCGCCTTTCGCCGCCTGAATGACACATGACGGGCCGCCCGCGATGTGGGCCGGCGTCCGTTCGTCCAGCGTCCGAGCGACGCTTTTCCAATGAGATTCGACGTCGCCCTTCGGCGGGAGCGATGGCATGCGCGCGTGCGGACTGGCGACGCGTCGTGCGCCATGCCGCCGCCGGGCCGGCGATGTCGACTTCCGTGAATCGATAACCGGCTTTTCGCCGTCGCGCATCGTGCCGAACGGGCCGGCGCGGCGGTCGGTCGTGCACTCGCGATGTGGGTCGAGCATGCCGGGCAACGCTGTTCGTAGTGTTTATTAGTAATGCGAAGTGAGAGACGGGCGGCACGAGGCAGGCGAAAACGGAGCGGGTCCGCGCTTCGCCTGACGCCGCGTTCGCTGTTGCGTCATCCAGCACACGAAAACCGAGGGAACACAAGATGAACAAGTCGTTCAAGTCGATCTGGAACGAAGCACTGGGGGCCTGGGTTGCGGCTTCGGAGCTTGACCGCGCACGCGGCAAGCGTGTTGCGTCGTCGACGCGCGCGCCGGAATGCGCCGCGCACGGAGAAGCCGCGACGCACGCGGGCATGCCGTCGGCGCCTTCGGTGTCGAGACTGGCCGTGCTGACCGCGACCGCTTGTCTCGGGTTGTTCCATGCGAGTGCGCATGCGCAATACGCGCAGGATGGCGGTACCGCGTCGGGCGGCACGACGGCGATCTCGATCGGCCTCGGTTCGACTGCCGCGCAGCAGAATTCCACCGCGGTCGGCAACCTGTCGACGGCGCAGGGTTTGTCGGCCACGGCGCTCGGCCCGGGCGCACATGCGATGGGCGATGGTTCGACGGCCGTCGGCATCAACTCGCAGGCGACCGGCGTCAACAGTTCGGCGCTCGGTGTGCAGGCGATCGGTTCCGGCGACTATTCTGTCGCGATCGGCAACCTGTCGAGCGCGACCCAAAGCGGCGCGGTGGCGATGGGCAGCGGCGCGGCGGCGACCGGTGTTTCCGCCGTCGGGCTGGGCAACAACGCGCTGGCGTCCGGCCAGTACGCGGCGGCGATGGGGCTCGGCGCAAGTGCGGCGGGCGCGCAGAGCGTCTCGCTCGGCTATGCGTCGCATGCCACCAACACGGGCTCCGTCGCGCTCGGCAACCAGTCGACCAGTTCGGGCGCGGCCGGCGTGGCCGTCGGCAGCGGTGCGCTGACGACCGGGAATTCCGGCGTGGCGATGGGCGTGAACAGCGGTGCGAAGGGCACCGCGTCGATCGCGATCGGCTGGGGCGGCACCGCGGGCGTGCCCGGGTCGGGCACGCAGTCGCTCGGCACGAGTTCGATCGCGATGGGCTCGAACACGAATGCCGGCGCCGATCAGGCGCTGGCCTTCGGCCTGAACGCCAATGCGTCAGGCGTCAGTTCGATCGCGACGGGCGTGCAGTCGACCGCGACCCAGCAGTTCGCGACCGCGCTCGGCAATCTGTCGCTGGCGACCGGCGTGTCCGCCAGCGCGCTGGGGCCCGGGGCGACGGCGTCGGCCACGAATGCGACGGCGGTCGGTATCAACAGCGTCGCGGCGGCGACGTCGACCGTGGCGATCGGCGATTCCAACTCGGTTGCGGCGGCGGCAGGCGCGGGTTCGGTCGCGGGCGGTTACGGCTCGAAGGTGCTGGGCGGTATCGGCGCCGTCGCGCTGGGCTATGGCCAGACGGTGAGCGGCAACGGCGCGGTAGCGATCGGCGATCCGAGCACCGCGATCGGCACCGGCGCGGTCACGATGGGGTCGAACAACACGGCGAACGGCGACGGCGCGGTCGCGATCGGCAACACCAACAACGCGCAGGGCACGGGTTCCCTGGCGCTCGGCAATACGTCGACGGCAGCGGCGGCGGGCGCCGTCGCGTTCGGCGCGTCGGCCGTGGCCAACAACGCAAACGATGTCGCGCTCGGCTCGGGATCGACGACGGCCGCGCCGAATCCGACGGCCAGCGCGGTCATCGGCGGCGTCACGTACAGCTTCAACGGCATCAATCCGGCGAGCGTCGTCAGCGTCGGTAACGCGGGCAGCGAGCGCCAGATCACCAATGTCGCGGCCGGGCGGATCAGTTCGTCGAGTACGGACGCGATCAACGGGTCGCAACTCGCGGCGACGAACACGGCGCTCGATTCGCTGTCGACGTCGACGGCGTCGAGCATCACGTCGTTGTCGACCGGCGTTTCGTCGCTGTCGACCGGGCTGAGTTCGACCAATAGCGCGGTGACGTCATTGTCGACTTCGACGTCGACCGGGATCAGTTCGCTGTCGACTGGGCTGAGCTCGACCAATAGCGCGGTGACATCGCTATCCACGTCGACGTCGACCGGCATCAGCTCGTTGTCGACCGGCCTGAGTTCGACCGATAGTACGGTGACGTCACTGTCGACGTCCACATCGACGGGGCTGTCGTCGGCCAATAGTTCGATCGCGTCGTTGTCCACTTCGACCTCGACGGGCATCGGTTCATTGTCCACCGGGCTGAGCTCGACCGACAGCACGGTGACGTCGCTGTCGACGTCCACATCGACGGGGCTGTCGTCGGTCAATAGTTCGATCACGTCGCTGTCCACCTCGACGTCGACGGGTATCGGTTCGCTGTCCACCGGCCTGAGCTCGACCAACAGTGCGGTGACGTCGCTGTCCACGTCCACGTCGACGGTCGTCGGCTCGTTGTCCACGGGCTTGAGTTCGACCAACAGCTCGGTGACGTCGCTGTCCACGTCGACGTCGACGGGCATCAGCTCGCTGTCGACCGGCCTGAGCTCGACCAACAGCTCGGTGACGTCGCTGTCCACGTCGACGTCGACGGGCATCAGCTCGCTGTCGACCGGCCTGAGCTCGACCAACAGCTCGGTGACGTCGCTGTCCACGTCGACGTCGACGGTCGTCGGCTCGCTGTCGACCGGCCTGAGCTCGACCAACAGCAACCTGACCTCGCTGTCCACGTCGACCTCGACCGTCGTCGGCTCGCTGTCCACCGGCTTGAGTTCGACCAACAGCTCGATCACGTCGCTGTCCACGTCGACGTCGACGGTCGTCGGTTCGTTGTCCACCGGCCTGAGTTCGACGAACAGCAATTTGACCTCGTTGTCGACCGCCACGTCGACCGGGATCAGCTCGCTGTCGACGGGCCTCAGCTCGATCGCGAACAACAACACGAATCTCGGCAACAGCACGGCCGGTGCGATCGGCGGCGGGGCCACCTACGATCCGACCACCGGCACGATCTCGTCACCGTCGTACGTGACGTACAACAGCGACGGCTCGACGACGATCAACAACAACGTCGGCTCGGCAATCGACAACATCAACGCGAACGGCATCAAGTACTTCCACGCGAATTCGACCGCGCCGGACAGCCAGGCGCTCGGCCTGGACAGCGTCGCGATCGGACCGAACGCGATCTCGAAGGTCGACGGCAGCATCGCGCTCGGCTCCGGTTCGGTGGCCGATCGCGCCGTGGTGCCGTCGTCGGGCATCCTCCGCAACGGTAGCGCGTCGATCCCGTTCGACACGACGGATCAAACGCTGCTCGGCGCGGTCTCGGTCGGCGATGCGACGAACAAGACGTACCGCCAGATCACCAACGTCGCGGACGGCACCGGCCAGCAGGATGCGGTGACGGTGCGCCAGTTGACCGGCGCGCTGCAGTCGTTCGCGGTCACCGGCCAGAAGTACTTCCACGCGAATTCGACGGCGGCGGATTCGCTCGCGGTCGGCGCGGAATCGGTCGCGGTCGGGCCGACGACGGTCGTCAACGGCGACAACGGCGTGGGTATCGGCAACGGCGCGATCGTCGACCAGACCGCGCCGGGCGGGATCGCGATCGGCCAGGCGGCGAGCTCCGCGCAGTCCGACGCGATCGCGCTGGGTAGCGGCGCGACGGCGACCGGCGCGCAGTCGGTCGCGCAAGGCGCGAATGCGGTGGCGGTCAGTGTCGGCAGCGTCGCGCTCGGCTCGGGGGCGCGCAGCACGGCGACCGATGCGCTCGCGCTCGGTGCCGGTGCGTCGGCGACGTTCGCGAACAGCGTCGCGCTCGGCGCCGGTTCGCTGACCACGGTCGGCGCGCTGACGAACTATGTCGCGTACGGCCTGAGCAGCCCGCAGTCGTCGGCTGGCGAAATCAACATCGGCAACCGCCAGATCACCGGCCTCGCGGCCGGCAAGAACGGCACCGATGCGGTGAACGTGTCGCAGCTCGATTCGGTCGCGAACCAGCTGACGACGTTGATCGACCAGCGCACGGCCAACCTCGGCGGGCAGTACACGACGAACCCGAACGGCGCGAACGTGCCGCCGGGCGCGAGCGGTTCGAATTCGTCGGCGGGCGGCTCGGGGGCGGTCGCATCGGGCTCGAACAGCACGGCGGTCGGCAACAATGCGCTCGCATCGGGCAACGGCTCTTCCGCGATCGGCGTGGGCGCCACGGCAGCGGGCAACAACTCGACCGCGATCGGCACGGGCAGCAACGACGGCGGGCGCTCGAACGTGGTCGCGGTTGGCTCGGCGGATTCGGCGCGGCAGGTCGTGAACGTCGCGGCCGGTACGCAGGGCACCGACGCGGTGAACGTGAACCAGCTGAACGCGGTATCGAACCAGTTCACGCAGTCGCTGAACACGGTCAACAACCAGCTCACGCAGATGCAGCAGCAGATCCAGCAGACCGATTCGATGGCCCGCGAGGGGATCGCCGCGACCGCCGCGATGGCATCGATTCCGCACATGGACCGCGATTCGAACTTCGCGATGGGGGTCGGCACGGCGACGTTCCAGGGCCAGAAGGCCATGGCGGTCGGCGTGCAGGCGCGCGTCACGGAGAACCTGAAGGCGACGCTGAACGGCGGTTTCGCCGGCAGCCAGCGCGTCGTCGGCGCGGGCATGCTGTATCAGTGGAAGTGATCGTGCGCAGCGGTCCGTTCCGGCCCGCGTGGCCGGAGCGGACCGCGCCGAACGCCAACGTGCGCGGAGGCGTCGCGACATCGCGCCGCACGCGCCGTGCTCATCGCATTCTCGGAGTCATCAAGTGAAAAACATCCATCTTGTTCTGCTGGCGTCCGTCGTTTCCCTCGCGGCCTGTTCGAGTGCGTCGGGGCCGACGTACAACGCGTACGAGCTGCAGTCGCGAAACGGCATCCGGACGTTCCAGGTCGATTGCCACGGCATCCTGTCGACCGCGAAGACCTGCATGAAGGTCGCGACGCGCATGTGCGGCAACGAGCCCGTGCGCCTGGTCGACACCACGACGCCGTACCGCGACGGCGCCGATCCCCATTCGATCGTGTTCCAGTGCGGCGCGGCCCCCGCGCCGACGGCCGCGGCCGTTGCGCCGGCGCCCGCGCCGGTCGAGAAGGTGAGCCTGACCGGCGATGCGTATTTCGCGACGGACTCGGCCGCGTTGACGCCTGCGGCCACCGCCGCGCTCGACACGCTGCTGAACCGGCAGGCCGACCGGCATTTCGCGCGCGTGGAAGTGGACGGCTATACCGACGCGACCGGGTCGAATGCGCACAACCAGGCGCTGTCGAAGCGCCGGGCGGATGCGGTTGCCGGGTATTTGCGCGAGCACGGGCTGAAGGCGGACTCGTTCGCCGCGGCCGGTCACGGGGAAGCCAATCCGGCGGCGTCGAACGATACCGCCGAAGGGCGCGCGCGCAATCGTCGCGTGGAAATCTCGCTGCAGAAGTAGGACGCCGCGGCCAGGTTGCCGCAAGCGTGACCGTCGAAGCCAGGCGGCTCGCTTGCGGCAATGAGGCTCGACGCAGACAACGGCCGCGGGCAAGGCTCGTTACGGCGTGCGCACGCGGTGTCCGTCGCAGCGGCGCCGCCGCCGAGCGACGACTGGCGTCCGGCACGCGGATCGCCATCCGTACCGGGCCGTGGATGGCGCTCAGTGTCGGATCATGCAGACGGCCACGATCTCGTACCCGGGGTCGGCATTCGCGCTCGCGGCTTGCTCCGCTTCGTCATACGAACCAAAGGAGGCGGCATCCTCGATGGTCGGCGCCATGCCGATATCGCCGTCCTCGGCGGTGCAGAGGAACTGCTCGCCGGTCTTCACGACATAGATGGACATCATGATTCCCTCCAGGGTTTGCAGGGGGAAATTTCAGTCTAGCAGGCTGGGGGCGGGGCGGCTGACGCGAATCCCGGTCATCAATCGGGGCCGGTTCGCCGATTCGGCCTTCCGCGAAGGGCCGGATGCGCGGCCGTGGGCCGGCGTGGACCGGCGAGCGCGCGGGCGGGGGCAACGATGCGCGGAAGAGCGGAAAGCCATGCACAATACGCACATGCGAGCTCCCGATCTTGAATGCCTTGTCGCCGTCGCCATGCCCTTCGGAAAATACAAGGGCCGACTCATTGCCGACCTGCCCGGCCCCTACCTCGACTGGCTGGCTCGCGAAGGGTTCCCGCGCGGCGAACTCGGCCGACAGCTCGCGCTCATGCACGAGATCGACCATAACGGTTTGCGGCACCTGCTGGAGCCGCTACGCAAACCGGCGTAGCACGGCGTCTCGCCCGGCCGGTTGCCCGAACACGCCGTCGCAGGCGAACCGTTACACGGACGGCCGGGTCGCGAGCTGGCGAAGTTCGCGGCCAGCGGCGCGGGTCGGCGTCGCTGGCCTGACTGGATGCGCCACGCAGCAAGGCGGTCCGCCGTTCCCGTCGCCCGATACGGCCGCGCTGCCGGAAGGCACGTAGCCGAATCTCGCGAACCTGGCGCAGGTCCGGCCGGGCGTGACGAAGAACCAGATGTACGAGTTCGCGACTTCCGTTGAGTCCGACCGATCTGCGTGTTCAGGCGTTTTGCCCGCGCAGCAGCCACAGCGTCAATTCCCGAAGCTGATTGACCGTGACGCGTTCGCGCAGCATGAACGTTCGCAGATACACCGCGCCGATGAGGCAGTGAAGCAACGGCATCGGGTCCGCGCCCCTGTGCCACTCTCCCCGCTGCGTCGCGCGTTCGAAAATCTGCTGGACCGCCGCAAACCGGTTGGTCCACAGCCGGTGCAACTCGCTGGTGACGCCGGCGTCGCTGTAGGTGGCGAGCACGAACTGGATCGCCGACCGGCCCACCCCGGTGCGCAAGTAGCGCACGGTTGCCGACATGAGCGCGACGAGATCCGCGTGCAGTGAACCCCGATTGGGGATCACGATGTTCTCGGCAAAAAGCTCGAACACGGCTTCCATCACCAGCCCTTCCTTGCTCTTCCAGCGGCGATAGATCGAACTCTCGTTCACGCCGGAAAGCGCGGCGACCGCGCCGATGCTGAGCCCCTCGAAACCGGATTCCTGCAATTGGGCGATGGTTGCCGCGACCACGGCATCACGGACGCGCGCGCTGCGGCCGCCAGGACGGCGGCGAGGCGATGGCGATTCTGCTTCGGCGGAATTGGACATGAGCGGATTTTACACGCGGCGTCGAGGGCTGACGGCGGGACGCCCCATGTCGAATCCGCGCACGACCGAGCCCGGAGGGGGGGTGCCTGCGGTAAACGTTAATGCAAGTTTACTTGCATTAACGGGCGACATGCGAAAACATGTCGTCTCGTTCGATAGCGATCAGGAGGTTGAATTGAAATCGGTGACGTTTTTCAAAGCCGGGGCAGAGGTAACCAGCGAGGACATCCTCAGGATGGAAGTCAAAAGGGCCCGGCACATGATGGCCCTGTTGATGGACAAGCTCGGGGCGGACGGCATGGTGAAGGTATTCGCGAAGGAGATCGCGGAACACGAGGCGAACGAGCGGGACTGGTCGAGGCGGGCCAATGGTCGTTTCCGTTCGTCGGTTGCCGAGGCGCACGTCGTGGCGGGCGACGGCGCGGCGTTCATCAAGTGGTTCTGGGACGGTTACAGCGGCCCGAACAGCGCCGCGATGCTGCGCGCTCACCCCGAGCATCTCGGCGCGCTATCGCTTCCCGGCGAGCGCGTGGGCATTCTCGAAGTGCCGGGCCATACGCGGTTCCCCGCGCTGCTGAAGTTCCGGCATCTGGACGACTGGAGCGGTGTCCCGATCGAACTGGCGCCCGATATGCCGCATCGCATGATGGGGCGAATCGAGTCGATCGACGGGGAGACGGTCGGGTACCTGCTGCATCAATTCAGGGATACGTCGCCGGGGTTCGATGCGCGGCTGGAAATTTTCTGGCCGTCGACCGCACCGGACGACTTGATTCGCGGTCACGCGGACCACCTGATGGTCGAGTGGTACAACTGGTTCGAACTCTACGCCCTCACGCGGACGCAACCGGACGACTTGATGTCGTTGGCTTTTTCCGTGAACGCATGACCTTCGGCAGGCTCGCCCGTTTCGGGCGGGCGGTTCAGCGCAGCGCCGCCCAGCGGCGCGACAGGCAGCATCGCAACGCGCGAAGGACACGTCGCATCGCCGTCATGTTTCGCATGTTTTCAGTGACAGGGCGGTGCGGGTGAATATCGATACGGATTACTGATAAAAGGACGGATCGATATCGGTCGAATGGCTTTCATGGCGTGTCGCGCATGCATTTTTCAAGAAAATTAATAAGTATACCTATTAAATAAAAGGAGATATCGGCTCATGAATCGGAAGAGGAGAGGCTGTCCGCTCATGCGGATGCAGGCGGCAGCCGCCATGTTGGCCGTCGGCGCGAGTGCGCATGCACAAAGTACGGTCACGCTGTACGGTGTCGTCGATGCCGGCGTCATGTACACGAGCCGCAGCTTCGACGCGGGAACCGGGACGAACGGAGCGCATCGGGTCTCGATGACGGACGGCGGGATTTCCGGCTCCCATTTCGGGATAACCGGCGTCGAAGATCTCGGCGCGGGCACCAAGGCGATCTTTACGCTGGAAAGCGGTTTCACCATGAACGACGGCGCGCTGGGCAATTCGAACGGCAACCTGTTCGGACGTCAGGCGTTCGTCGGGCTTTCGGGACGATTCGGAACCGTCAAGGCCGGCATGCAGTACTCGCCGTTCGGGCTGGCGATCGTCGACACGGACGCGCGGCACGCATCGTTCTTCGGCAGTCAGGCCGGCATCTACATGGGCAATTTTTTTGCGACGGGCATCTTCGTCGCCAATGCCGTGTCGTACACGAGCCCGACCGTGGCCGGTCTTCAGGCGAGTGCGCTGCTGGCGCTGGGCGGCGATCCCGGGAAATTTCAGGCCGGCCGTCAATACGCGGCGCGCTTGAGATACGAGTGGCGAAACCTGGTGGCCAACGCGGCACTCTTCAGCGGCAATCCCGGCGGTTCGGCGAGTACGTCCACGCCGTTTCCGTCGACGGTCGAATTCGCGGGCCGCACGATCGGCGCAGCGTATACGTGGGGCGCCGCGACGTTGAAAGGCTCGTATACGAGCTACAAGATCGCCCATTCCTTCAACGAGAAGGTGTACTCGATCGGCGGCGAGTATTTGATCACGCCCACGTTGTCCACCGACGCGGGCGTCTGGTACATGCGGGACAGCAACGATTCGGCCAGCCATGCGCTGCTGACGTCCGCCGGGCTGTACTACTCCCTGTCGAAGCGAACGACGGTGTATGGCGCCGCGGCCTTCGTGAACAACCATGGGTTGATGCATACGGGGTTTACGGTGAACGGCGCGCTCTACGCGCCGACCGGCGGCAGCACCAGTCTCGTCGTTGGCGCGCGCCATCTCTTTTGAGCGCCGAGCGTACGTCGTGAATTGAAATCGCCGCGAGCAGGCATGGCTCGCGGCGATTTCATGAGCACATCGGCGCGTGCGGTTCGACGTTCAAGCGGGCCCCCGCGCCGCGCGGTGACCGGCCCGAAACGCGTGCCGATCAGCGCGCGCTGTCCGCGACCGTCGCGGGCAGTACCGTGCCATAGTTGGCGCCGAACCCGATTCGCGCAAAGCCGTCACGCTCGCACCAGCCGCGAAAGATCACGGTATCGCCATCCTCGAGGAACGCGCGTGCTTCGCCGTTGCCGATGTCCACCGGGCGTGTTCCCCCCGACGTGAGTTCGATCAACGCGCCGGCTTCGCCCGGCGACGGTCCCGAAACGGTGCCGCTTCCGAGCAGGTCGCCGCTCTGGAGATTGCAGCCGCCCATCGTGTGATGCGCGATCATTTGCCCGAGCGTCCAGTACTGGTGCCGGAAACTGGTGTGCGTCAACGTACGCGGTTGCTGCCCTTGCGCGAGTTGCCGCGCGCTGAGGATCGACGCCTCCAGCTGGATATCGAACGCGCCGGCCGCCCTGTTGGTTTCGGCATCCAGATAGTCGAGCGGCTGCGGGCGAGCGGCCACGCGCGACCACGTCGTACGGTAGGGCAACAACGCCTCGACCGTGACGAGCCACGGCGACAAGGTCGTCGCGAAGTTCTTCGCCAGGAACGGCCCGAGCGGCTGCATTTCCCACGCCTGGATATCGCGAGCGGACCAGTCATTCAGCAGGCACAGTCCGAACAGGTGTTGCTGCGCATCGGCCAGCGGGATCGCGGTGCCGCGCGAATTGCCGGTACCGATCACCGCACCGACTTCCAGCTCGTAGTCGAGCTGGCGGCATGCGCCTCGAACGGGCGCGGACGACGGATCGGGCCGATACTGTCCCACCGGCCGATAGACTTGCTGGCCGCTCACGTCGATCGACGACACGCGGCCGTGATACGCGATCGGCAGCCAGTCGAAATTCGGGCTGATCGCCATCCCGAGCGGGCGACTGCAGTTCAACGCATGGTCGAGAGAAGTATAGAAGTCAGTGTAGTCGCCGATGCGCACGGGCACGGCATGTTCGGCGTCCGTCTGCGGCACCAGCATGTGACGCACGATTTTTTCGTGCGGGCTGCCTGCTTCCAGCAATGCGAACAGCGCATGGCGCAACGCCTGCCACGCGGCGGGGCCCATATCGAGCAGCGCATTCAACGTCGTTGCCGTGGCGGCCCGAACGGCGTCGGCGGCCAGACCATCAAGCACGCCTGCCTGCTGCAACGCCGCGAGGTCCACGATCTGATTGCCGATGGCGACCCCGCCGCGCCAGGGTTCGTCCCGGCCCGCGCGTCGGAAGATGCCCAGCGGCAGGTTCTGCAACGGAAAGTCGGTACCGGCCTCGTTGGCCGTATCCACCCAGCTGCGCCGGGTGACGTCGTGCGTGTGATTCAGTTCCATCGATATTCCTCGCATGAAGCGGTTCGATGCGAGTCTCAAGCCGTGGCGTTGAGTGCATCGTCGAAAATGGCGACCGCGCGAGTCCAGCCCGCGGAGGCGCCGCGAATTTTGTGCGGGAAGCACGAGACAAAAAAGCCGTGAGGCGGCAGCACCTCGAGGTTGTGGAGCTTCTCCAGATGGCAATAGCCGATATGGCGACCCGCCTTGTGCCCCTCCCAGATCAGCGATGCGTCGTGCGTCTCGGCGTATTTCCTGGCCGTATGCACGAACGGCGCATCCCAGCTCCAAGCATCGGTGCCGGTCAACCGGACGCCACGTTCGAGCAGGTACAGGGTGGCGTCGAGGCCCATGCCGCAACCGCTCGATACATAGTCGGGTTGCCCGTAGCGCAGCCCCGCGCGGGTATTGACCACGACGATTTCGAGCGGTTTGAGGACGTGATCGATGCGTGAAAGCTCCGCTTCGACGTCGGCTGCAGTAACGACGTAGCCGTCGGCTCGGTCGGTGAAATCCAGCTTCACGCCCGGCTGGAAGCACCAATCCAGTGGCACCTCGTCGATGGTGATCGCGCGCTCTCGCTCGCCCGTAGATTCGTTCATCGTGCTGTGAAAGTGATAAGGCGCATCGAGATGGGTGCCGTTGTGCGTACTCAAGCGGACGTGCTCGATAGCCCAGCCTTCGCTGTCCGGCAGGTCGTGTTCCTGCAGCCCGGGAAAGAAGGCCGTCACGCTCTTGGCCGTTTCCTCGTGCGCCAGATACTGAATCGTCGGGCCGTAACCCGGCGGATCGGAAATGACATCGTTTTCCAGATAGATCGAGAGATCGACGAAGCGTCGTGTCATGTTCGGGTACTCGTGGTTGGAGGGTGCGACCGTGGCCGCTGGCTCTGCAGTCCGGGCGCTCGGCGGGCATTCGCGTGTGCGGTCAACCGCGACGAACGAAGGCGCCCTTGCTCGTGCTATGATTGACTGTACGATCGTACAGTCAGTTTGATGCGAATGCAAACCGTCGTTGCGTGATGACCGGAACGACATGCGCGAAGACCTGCACAGGAATGAGAGGGACCATGCAAGCAAGGAAAACCACGAAGAAGGCAACCGTCACGCGCGGCGAGGGGCGAGTGCAGGACGCGGCCCAGACGAGCAAGCGCGAGCGCGTCCTCGACGTGGCGGAGCGCCTGTTTGCCGAAGGGGGTTTCGACGGGGTGTCGATGCGGGATATCGCGTCGGCGGCAGACGTCGGCTTGCCGCTGATCGTGTATCACTTCGAGACGAAGATGGGGCTGTATCGTGCGTTGTTCGAGCGCCGCAAAACCGTGCTGGACGCGCGGCTGGCGATGCTGCGCGAGCCGGTGGCCGCGGGGGAAGATCCGCTCGAGCACATCGTGCGTGCGTTCGTGCTGCCCGTCATGCAGATCCAGGGTACGGACGCCGGCCTTGCGTACGCGAAGCTCGTGGCACGTGAAGCATCCGATCCGCGCGAAGCGGAGCGCGGCATCGTCGCCGAATATTTCGACCCGTTTGCGGCCGAATTCGTCGGCGCGATCAAAAAGGCGCTCCCCGGCCATGGCGCCAGCTACGCCCATTGGGCCTACCTGTTCGCCGTCGGCGCGCTGGTGATGAGCGCGTTCGACAGCCGCATCGAGCGGATCTCGAACGGCAAGGTCAAGGCGGGCGCGTTGAAGAGCAAGACCACGCATCTGGTGACGTTCATTACCGCTGGCATTCGGGCGGGCGCAACGCCGGTCTGATCGGCCGGCACGCCGGCATTCCATGGTGCCGCGCGTCATTTGCAGCGGTGTTTCTTTGTGTCGTCACGTTACGCGGGATGCGGTCGAATCCCGCCGGGCAAACAATGGTCGAATATTTCCCCACCAACTATGTATGGAATCTGTCCGTCAATATCGCGCTGGCGTCGGGCGGAAACAGCGGCGAGATCGACGCGGTTTGCCGTTCGCTGGTTGCCGCGTCGACACGAAGCGACGACGGTGCAACCGAAGCCTTCTTTCTGTCCTGGTGCGATCTGGGCGACCGTCTTCGTGCGCTGGCGGAAGCGGATCTGGCTGCGGGCCGGCGATTGAGCGCCGGGGCGAAATTCGGCCGCGCCGCGGTGTACTACCTGACGGGCGAGCGGATGACCCATCCGTCATTCGAGCCCCGCAAGGCTGCCTATGCGAAGGCGCTGCGTTGTTTCGCCCGATTCGCCGAGCTTCACGAGAAAAATTGCGAGCGGGTCGAAATACCGTATCGCGGCGCCTCGCTCGCCGGCGTGTTCGTTGCGGCGCGCGGCGACGCATCGGCAGCCGCGCCGTGCGTGGTGTTCGCCAACGGACTCGACAGTTTCAAGGAGACGATTTACGGCAGCGGTGTGCAGCAGGCACTCGCGGCGCGCAACATTTCGAGTCTCGCGATCGATCAACCGGGCACCGGCGAAGCGCTGCGTGTGAGCGGCTTGACCGCATTGATCGAGTCGGAAGTGTGGGCGGGGGCCGTCGCCGACTACCTGGCGCAGCGTACCGACGTCGACAGTCGGATGCTCGGCATGTGCGCGTGGTCGCTCGGCGGGTACTACGCACCGCGCGCGGTCGCGATCGACAAGCGCTTCCGGCTGTGTGTCGCGTGGGGCGCGAACTTCAACTGGGGTGAGCTGCAGCGGCGCCGCCTCGCGCGGGAGGGCGACAACCCGGTTCCGCATTACTGGGATCATGTCCGATGGGTATGGGGCAAGGCCACGCTTGAAGAATTCATGGTCTTCTCGGAACGGATCACGCTGGCCCCCGTCATCGACGAAGTCACGGTTCCGTTCCTGATCGTCCATGGTGACGCCGATCGGCAAATCCCGCGGGAATACGCGATCCAGCAGTATCAGGGTGCGGTGAACAGCCCGAAGCGCGAGTTGAAATTCTTCACCGCGGCGGAAGGGGGCGTCGAGCACTGCAGCGCGGACAACGTGACGAACGTTCGCGACTATATCGCCGACTGGATTGCCGAGACGTACCGGGAACTGGGCGCGATACACGTGGAAACGTAAGCCGCGCTGTCGAGGCAGGAGGTGGCGGGAGCCGTTTCGAATCGACGTGCGCCGCCGTGCTTGGACCGCGAAACGGCGGTCGAATCATCGATCCCCCGCGAGGGGCGACCGATGGAGTCGACTCCTCCCGGCCGCCTGCCCATGAAGCCCGCAGGGTCGTCATGGAAAACTGTATGAATATACAGTATAGTACCCGTCGAACTCGAGCCGCACAGGTCCAACCCTTGCGGCACGTGCGCCGCGCCTGCGGGCATCCGCCGCAGCGTTCCGGCACCGTGAATTCCGGCTAACTCATTCAGACGGGCAGGCAAATTGTCATCCAGCAATCTGATCCGCATTCGCGGAGCACGTCAGCACAACCTCAAGAATCTCGATCTCGACCTGCGTACCGGTGAAATGACGGTCGTGACCGGCCCGTCGGGCTCCGGCAAGTCGAGTCTCGTGTTCGACACGCTGTACGCGGAAGGCCAGCGGCGCTACGTCGAAACCTTCAGCGCGTACGCGCGGCAGTTCCTCGACCGGATGGATCGCCCGCAGGTCGAGCGCGTCGACGGCGTGCCGCCCGCGATCGCAATCGACCAGACCAACCCGGTTCGGAGTTCGCGGTCGACCGTCGGCACGATGACCGAGCTGAACGACCACCTGAAGCTGCTGTACGCGCGCGCGGCCGAGCTGTTCGACCGCAAGACCGCGCGGCAGGTGCGGCACGACACGCCGGAGACGATCTACGCGGAACTCGTCGCGCGCACGCAGGCGGACGATCCGCGCGTCGTCGTCACGTTTCCGGTCGAATTGCCGGAGGCGGTGTCCGACGAGGAAATCGCGCAGTGGCTGTCGGCGAGCGGCTACACGCGCGTGCAGGCGCAGCGCGAGGTCGCGTCGCCCACCGGGCCGCGCAAGATGCTCGACGTGGTGGCCGACCGCTTTCGCGTGCAGCAGGCCGACAAGGCGCGGGTGGTGGAGGCGATCGAGGCGTCGCTGAAGCGCGGCGGCGGTCGCGTGAACATGTACGTGCTGGCCGCGGACGCGGAAAACGCAACGGCCGAGCCGTTGATCTGGCGCTTTTCCACCGGGCTCCACGATCCCGACAGCGACCTGCGCTACGCGGAGCCGCAGGCGGCGCTGTTCTCGTTCAACTCGGCGTACGGCGCGTGCGAAACCTGCCGCGGCTTCGGCCGCGTGATCGGCGTCGATCTCGGCCTCGTGATTCCCGACGCGCGCAAGACGCTGCGCGGCGGCGCGATCAAGCCGATGCAGACGCCCGCGTGGAAAGAGTGCCAGGACGACCTGATGCGCTATGCGGCGAAGGCCGGCATCCGGCGCGACGTGGCGTGGTCCGAGCTGACGGACGCCGAGCGCGACTGGGTCGTCAACGGTTCGCCGGACTGGAACGGCAAGTGGCAGAGCCAGTGGTACGGCGTGAAGCGCTTCTTCGGCTACCTCGAATCGAAAGCGTACAAGATGCACATTCGCGTGCTGCTGTCGAAATACCGCAGCTACACGCCGTGCGACGTGTGTGGCGGCGCGCGCCTGAAGACGGAGTCGCTGCAATGGCGGCTCGGCTCGAAAGAGAATGCCGACGCCGTGCTCGCGCCGGCCGACCGCTTCATGCCGCGCGGCGTCGACTGGAGCCGCGCGCAGCTCGAAGCGCTGCCGGGCCTGACCGTGCACGATCTGATGCTGCTGCCGATCGAGCGCATCCGCCGCTTCTTCGACGACATCGTGCTGCCGAGCGCGCTGCTCGACGACGCATTGAAGCTGCTGCTGGCCGAGGTGCGCACGCGCCTGAAATACCTGTGCGACGTCGGGCTCGGCTACCTGACGCTCGACCGGCAAAGCCGCACGCTGTCGGGCGGCGAGGTGCAGCGGATCAACCTGACGACGGCGCTCGGCACGTCGCTCACGAAAACCCTGTTCGTGCTCGACGAACCGAGCATCGGGCTGCATCCGCGCGATCTCACGCGGATCGTCGAGGCGATGCAGCGGCTGCGCGACGCGGGCAACACGCTGGTCGTGGTCGAGCACGATCCGTCGGTGATGCTCGCGGCCGATCGATTGATCGACATGGGCCCCGGCCCGGGCGAACGCGGCGGCACGATCGTGTACGACGGCACGCCCGGCGACATCCGTTCGGCGCGCACGCTGACGGGCGAGTATCTCGGCGGCCGCAAGCAGGTCGCGCATGCGTCGAACTGGGCGCGCCGCGTGGTCGACGCGAACACGCCGCGCATCGTGCTCGAAGGCGCGACCGAGCACAACCTGCGCGACGTCACGGTCGAGATCCCGCTGCAGCGGCTCGTGTGCGTGACGGGCGTATCCGGCTCCGGCAAATCCACGCTGCTGCAGGACGTGCTGTATCCGGCGATGGCGCGCCATCACGGCAAGGCGACCGAATCGCCGGGCGCGTTCCGCAGCCTCACGGGCGCCGACCAGGTCGGCGACGTCGTGTTCGTCGACCAGTCGCCGATCGGCAAGACCACGCGCTCGAACCCGGCGAGCTACGTCGGCGCGTTCGACGAAATCCGCAAGCTGTTCGCGAAGGCGCCGCTCGCGCTGCAACGCGGCTACGGCGCCGGCACGTTCAGCTTCAACTCGGGCGACGGCCGTTGCCCGACCTGCGGCGGCTCGGGCTTCGAACACATCGAAATGCAGTTCCTGAGCGACGTCTACCTGCGTTGCCCGGATTGCGACGGCAGCCGCTACCGCGCCGAGATTCTCGAAGTGCGCATCGAGCGCGACGGCCGCGCGCTGAACATCGCCGATGTGCTCGATCTCACCGTCAGCGAGGCGGCCGCGTTCTTCGCGACCGATGCCGAGGTGCTGCGCGTGCTGCAGCCGATCGTCGACGTCGGCCTCGAATACGTGAAGCTCGGCCAGCCGGTGCCGACGCTGTCGGGCGGCGAAGCGCAGCGCCTGAAGCTCGCCGGCTTCCTCGCCGAATCCGCGGCGGCGGCCAACGGGCGCCGGGTCGCGACGGAAGAGGCGCGCATCGCCCGCGCGAAGCTGTTCATGTTCGACGAGCCGACCACCGGGCTGCACTTCGACGACATCGCGAAGCTGATGCAGGCGTTCGGCAAGCTGCTCGCGGCCGGCCATTCGCTGATCGTGATCGAGCACAATCTCGACGTGATCCGCGCGGCCGACTGGCTGATCGATCTCGGTCCGGAAGGCGGCGACGGCGGCGGCCTGGTGCTGTGCGCGGGCACGCCCGACGACGTGAAGGCCTGCGCCGAATCGCATACCGGCGTGGCGCTGCTGCAGTACGACCGCGAGATGGAGGGCGCAGCCGCGGGTGCCGACGAAGGCGTGCCGCTGCAGGCCGTGCTGAACGCGGCGCGCGCGCGCCGTGCGATCGAAGGCGAGGACGTCGTGCGGATCGTCAACGCGCGCGAGCACAACCTGAAGTCGCTCGACGTCGACATCCCGCACGGCAAGTTCAACGTGATCACCGGCGTGTCGGGTTCCGGCAAGTCGACGCTCGCGTTCGACATCCTGTTCCACGAAGGCCAGCGCCGCTACCTCGAATCGCTGAACGCGTATGCGCGCTCGATCGTGCAGCCGGCCGGCCGCCCCGAGGTCGACGCGGTGTACGGCATCCCGCCGACCGTCGCGATCGAGCAGCGGCTGTCGCGCGGCGGGCGCAAGAGCACGGTCGCGACCACGTCCGAAGTGTGGCATTTCCTGCGGCTGCTGTATGTGAAGCTCGGCCTGCAGCATTGCATCCACGACGGCACGCCGGTCACGTCGCAATCCGTCGAATCGATCACCGCGCAATTGCTGCGCGATCATCGCGGCGAGCACGTCGGGCTGCTCGCGCCGCTCGTCGTCAATCGCAAGGGCGTCTATACCGATCTCGCGAAGTGGGCGAAGGCGCGCGGCAGCACGCATCTGCGCGTCGACGGCGAGTTCGTCACGGTCGATCCGTGGCCGAAGCTCGACCGGTTCCGTGAACACACGATCGAATTGCCGGTGGCCGATATCGTCGTGTCGCCGGACAACGAGGCCGAGTTGCGGCGCAGGCTCGACGAGACGCTCGAGCTCGGCAAGGGCGTGATGCACCTGCTCGCGCCGCTCGACGGGCTGCATCACGCGATGCAGAACGATCATTCGACCGCGCAGGTCGGCGCGGTCAAGGTGCTGTCGGTGAAGCGCGCGTGCCCGGTATGCGGCACGAGCTATCCGGAACTCGACCCGAGGATGTTCTCGTACAACAGCAAGCACGGCTGGTGCACGACTTGTGTCGGCACCGGCGTCACGCTCACCCGCGAGCAGCGCGCCGCGTACGACGACACGGTGCTCGCCGGCGACGATCGCGGCCGCGAACAGACGCTGCCGTCGGACGAACAGGAGCCGGAAGGCGTCGGCAACGAGCCGTGCCCGGATTGCCACGGCACGCGGCTGAATCCGTCCGCACGCGCGGTCACGTTCGATGCGCATCCGATCGTCGAGGTCGCGCAGTGGACGGTGTCGGACACGCGCCGCTGGATCGACGCGCTGGAACTCACCGGGCGCGACGCGCAGATCGCGCGCGACATCGTCAGCGAGATCGGTAGCCGCCTCGCGTTTCTCGAGGAAGTCGGGCTCGGCTACCTGAGCCTCGACCGCGCGGCGCCGAGCCTGTCGGGCGGCGAAGCGCAGCGCATCCGGCTGGCCGCGCAGCTCGGCAGCAACCTGCAGGGCGTGTGCTACGTGCTCGACGAGCCGACCATCGGCCTGCATCCGCGCGACAACCAGATCCTGCTGGATGCATTGCGCAAGCTCGGCGACAAGGGCAATACGCTCGTCGTCGTCGAGCATGACGAGGACACGATCCGCCGCGCGGATCACATCATCGACGTCGGCCCGGGCGCCGGCAAGCGCGGCGGCACGCTGGTCGCGCAAGGCGCGGTGGCCGATCTCGCCGCGCAGGCCGATTCGGTGACGGGGCGCCTGCTCGCGCAGCCGATGACGCACCCGTTGCAACCCCGCCGCAGCGTGAGCCTGCCGGGCAAGAAGGGCGGTGAAGCCGTGCCGGAAGCCTGGCTGACCGTGCATGGCGCGCGGCTGCACAACCTGCGCGACGTCACGGTCGGCATTCCGCTCGCGCGGCTCGTCGCGGTCACCGGCGTCAGCGGTTCGGGCAAGTCGACGCTCGCGCGCGACGTGCTGATGACGAACCTGCTGGATGCGGTCGGCCGCTCGGTACTGTCGTCGCCCGCCACGCGGCGTGCGCGCAAGGCCGCGCAGCAGGACGCGCCGGCCGCCAACCGTCGTTCGAGCGTGCTCGCGCGCAGCGCACCGCGGCCGTCGCTGAACGTCACGCATGCGTGGCAAGGCTGCGAGTCGCTGAGCGGCTGGGAGCAGATCGATCGCGTGCTCGAAGTCGACCAGACGCCGATCGGCAAGACGCCGCGTTCGTGCCCGGCCACCTATATCGGCGTGTGGGACACGATCCGCAAGCTGTTCGCTGATACGCTCGAAGCGCGCGCACGCGGCTATACGGCGTCGCGTTTCTCGTTCAATACCGGCGACGGGCGCTGCCCCGCGTGCGAAGGGCAAGGCGTGCGCACGATCGGCATGAGCTTCCTGCCGGACGTGAAGGTGCCGTGCGACGTGTGCCACGGGCAGCGCTTCAATCCGGAAACGCTCGCCGTCACGTGGCGCGGCCGGAACATCGGCGACGTGCTGACGATGGAGATCGACGAGGCGGTCGAGTTTTTCGCGCCGATCTCGAACATCGCGCATCCGCTGCAGCTGATGAAGGACGTCGGGCTCGGCTATCTGACGCTCGGCCAGCCGTCGCCGACGCTGTCCGGCGGCGAGGCGCAGCGCATCAAGCTCGTCACCGAGCTGACGAAGGTGCGCGACGACATCATGCGGCGCGGCCAGAAGGCGCCGCACACGCTGTACGTGCTCGACGAGCCGACGGTCGGCCTGCATATGGCCGATGTCGCGAAGCTGATCCGCGTGCTGCACCGGCTGGTGGATGCCGGGCATAGCGTCGTCGTGATCGAGCACGATCTCGACGTGATCGCGGAAGCCGACTGGATCATCGATCTCGGGCCCGAAGGCGGCGTGGGCGGCGGCACGATCGTCGCGGCGGCGCCGCCGGAAGGGCTCGTGCAGGTGAAGGCCAGCCATACCGGGCAAGCGCTGAAGCCGGTGCTGGCCCGAACGGCCAGCGAAGACGCCGAAGTGGAGCAGCAGGGCGCGGCGCGAGTCGGCTGAACGCGTCGCATCCGGCGAGCGGCCCCGATGCCTGGTGAGGCATCGGGGCCGTTCTCGTTTCGTCCTTCATGTCGACGATGGCGCCGCGCTCAATTCGCGTTGACGCCGATCGCCTCGATGATGGTCTCCAGTTGCGGGCTCATCGGCAGGTTCAGACTCAAGCCGGACGGAAGCGGGCGCAGGAACCAGCGCTTGTACTGACGTGCGATCTCGCCGTCGGCGGCCAACTCCTGGAACGTGCTTTTCACGATCTGCGCGAGTTGCGGATCGTCCTTGCGGAACATGATGCCGTACGGGTCGTAGGATAGAAAATCGCCCACCACGTCGTACTGGCCGCCCTTGCTCGCATTCTCGGCGATCAGGCCGTACAGCAGCACGTCGTCCGTCGCGAACGCGTCGGCGCTGCCGTTCGCGACGAGCGCGAAGCCTTGCGCATGGTCCGGTACCACGTGTAGCTGGACCCCGAGCCGGAACTTGTCATTCAGGTCGCGCAGCGCCTTCTCGTTGGTCGTGCCGGCCGTCACCGCGACTTTCTTGCCCGCGAGATCGCGGAACGAGCGGATCGGCGCGCCGCGTTTCACCATCACCTTCGTGCCGGCCACGAAGAAGATCGGCGAGAACGCCACGCGTTTCTGGCGCTCGAGGTTGCTGGTCGTGGAGCCGCATTCCAGATCGACCTTGCCGCTGACCACCGCGTCGATGCGGTTGTCGGACGTGACCGGCACCCAGCGGATCGTCAGGCTCTGGTTGATCGCATCCTCGATCGACGCCACGAGCGCCTTGCACAGCTCGATCGAATAGCCGATCGGCTGGTTGCGCGCATTCAGGTACGAAAACGGGATCGACGCGTCGCGATAGCCGAGCGCAATCGTGCCGCTGCCGCGCACCTTCGCGAGCGTGCCGGTCAGTTGGGCCGGCGCGAACGGCTCGACGCGCGGCGGCGTCGACGGCGCGTCGTCCGCACGCGCGGCCGCGCCCGTCGCAAGCAGGCCCGCGAGCGCGAGCGCACGCCAGAATCGCTGCATCTTCATCGCCGGGCCTCCGTCAGACTTCCGTCGGATGTGCGATCGTCGCTTCCTGTTCCGCTTCGATGCGCGCCGCGTTGGCTTCGGCTTCCGCTTCCGGCAGGAGCTGGCCTTCCCATTTCGCGACCACCGCGCTCGCGATCGAATTGCCCACCGCATTGGTGGCCGAGCGGCCCATGTCGAGGAACGTGTCGACGCCGAGAATCAGCAGCAGCCCGGCCTCCGGCAGCCCGAACTGGTGCAGCGTGGCCGCGATCACGACGAGCGAAGCACGCGGCACGCCGGCCATTCCCTTCGACGTGAGCATCAGCACCAGCAGCATCGTGATCTGCGTGCCGAGCGACAGGTGCATGTTGTACGCTTGTGCGATGAACAGCGACGCGAACGTGCAGTACATCATCGAGCCGTCGAGGTTGAACGAATAGCCCATCGGCATCACGAAGCTCGAGATCTTGCGTTTCACGCCGAAGCGGTCGAGCGCGTCGAGGATCTTCGGGTACGCGGCTTCGGAGCTGGCCGTCGCGAACGACAGCATGAACGCTTCCTTGATCAGCACCAGCAGCTTGAACACCCGCGGCCCGAGGAACACCAGCCCCGCACACACGAGCAACGCCCAGAGCAGGAACAGGCTGACGTAGAAGTCGCCCATGAACACCGCGAACTTCAGCAGTACCGATAGCCCGTTGACCGCGACGGTCGCGGCCATCGCGGCCATCACCGCGAGCGGCGCGAGCTTCATCACGTAGCCGGTGATCTTCAGCATCACGTGCGACAGCTGGTCGATCGCGGCGATGAGGATCTTGCCGCGCTCGCCGAGCGCGGCGAGCGCGACGCCGAAGAACATCGAGAACACGACGATCTGCAGGATTTCGTTGTTCGCCATCGCCTCGGCGAACGACCTCGGCACCATGTGGCCGACGAAATCCTTCAGCGTGAACTTGGATGTCGCGAGGTTCGCCGATGCGCCGATGTCCGGCAGCGGCAGGCCGAGATTGTCGCCGGGCCGCAGCAGGTTCGCCATCAGCAGCCCGAGCAGCAGCGAGACCAGCGACGCGGTGATGAACCAGGTGATCGATTTCGCGAATACGCGCCCGACCGAGGCCGCGTCGCCCATGTGTGCGATGCCGACGACCAGCGTGGAGAAGACGAGCGGCCCGATCACCATCTTGATCAGGCGCAGAAATACGTCGGAGACGAGCGAGATGTAGCCGGCGACTTCGGCGGCGGCCTTCTTGTCCGGAAAGCTCGTGAAGACCATGTAGCCGATCGCGATGCCTGCCGCCATCGCGACCAGGATCCAGACGGCTGCAGCATTCTTTTTTCGCATCGTAAGCCTCCCATGCAGCGGTTTCGCAATCGGGAATGAAAGGACGATACAGGACCAGAATCGCGATGAACAGTGCAACCGGGTTCGGGTTTGCGCTAGCGCCGGATCATGGCCGATGGGGCGACGGTGATGGTGGGGGGGCGCGGCGTGCCCGTGCGCCGGCGCAACCGGGTGAGGATTGGTGCGACGCAGCACATTGCCTGTTCGACGGACGCCGGATGGCGGTAACCTGCGCTGCGCCATTTCGCCACTGTTCTGCACCACCGACGATGTTGCGGTGCCGGGATGCCGCGCCACTGTGAACAGGCGCTAGTCGTGCGCCCGCGGGTCCAGCAGGCTCGTGCTGAAATCGCACGCTTGCTCCGCGAGCCGGACGATCTCGGCGGTCAGCGATTGAGCGCGTTCGGCCCGGTGCAGCGCGACGTAGCGAACCGGCGGCAGCGCCGGCTGCGTGCGCACGATCTCCAGCGCGTCGCAAGCGACGAGGTGCGCGACGCACGCCTTCGGCAGATAGCTGATGCCGAGGCCCGACAGCGTCAGGCCGATCTGCGCGAGCAGGCTGTTGCTCGACAGCACGCGCTGAGTCGCGACGCCGTGTTCCTGCAGAAAGCGCGTGTACAGATGCCCGGTGCCCGACAGGTTCCCCTGCAGGATCAGCGGAAACCGCGCGATCTCCGTCAACGCAAGGGCGGCCCGGGACGTCGGCATGAATCCGGCCGCGCACATCCACGCGTTGTCGACCTCGCCGACCACCGTCGCCGTGAACGCGTCCGTCGCATGAATCTGCGGGACCACGATCAGATCGATCGTGTCGGCCGCGAGCCGGTCGCGCAGCGTCGCGGTCAGGTCCACCTCGGCCTCCACGTGCACGCGCGGATAGGCGGCCTGGATCGCCGCGATCAGGCGCGGCAGCCACGTCAGCGCGGTCAGTTCGGTCACGCCGATCCGGACATGCCGCACCAGCGCTTCCTTCGAACTCATCCGCTCGACCACGCGGTCGCGCTGTTCGAGCAATGCCTTCGCATGGTCGAACAGCTCCGCGCCCTTGTCGGTGAGCCGCGCGCTGCGATGTGCGCGATCGAACACGGTGAGGTCGAACGCGCGTTCGAGCTCCTGGATGCGCTTCGATACGGCCGACTGCGTCGTGTTCAGGCGCGTCGCGGCCGCGTCGAACGAGCCGAGCTGCACGATCCAGTACAGCGCTTCCATCTGCTTGAACGTCAGCATCGCGTGTCACTCGATAGATGAAGAAAAGCGATATGTTCTCATGTCAAAAAATCGCTTTTTTTACATATTTAGGCTGTTTAAGGTGCTCCCGTTGCGTCGCATGGCGAGTGCGTTCATCAGAAAACGCGCCGCATCGCACCCAGCGTTCAATCGAACCCCCATTCTCTGGAGATTGCATGGACACCGTCATCGACTCCCCGCCCGTCGTCGGCGCGGCCCGCAAGCCGCGCGTCGGGCTCGCGTGGCAGATCGTCATTGGCCTCGTCATCGGCATCGCGACCGGGCTCGTGCTGAACCGGTTTCCGCAACTGCGCGACACGGCCGTGTCCGGGTTGCTGCAGCCGGCCGGCGACATCTTCATCAAGCTGGTGCGGATGATCGTCGTGCCGATCGTATTCACGAGCATGGTGATCGGCATCGCCGGCGTGGGCGACGGCAAGTCGCTCGGACGCCTCGGCATCAAGACGCTGCTCTATTTCGAGGTGATCACGACGATCGCGATCGTGCTCGGGCTCGTGATCGGCAACGTGCTGCAGCCAGGCGTCGGCACCGACATGTCGCAACTCGGGCACACCGACATTTCCCGTTACCAGCAGACCACGCAACAGGTGCAGCAGGCGCACCACGGGCTGATGGCGCTGGTGCTCGGCATCATCCCGGACAACATCGTCGCGTCGATGGCCAAGGGCGACCTGCTGCCGGTGATCTTTTTCTCGCTGCTGTTCGGGCTCGGGCTGCAGTCGGTGCCGGAAGAACATCGCAAGCCGGTGCTCGCGATGCTCAAGGGCGTCGCCGACGCGATGTTCAAGGTGACGAACATGGTGATGCGCTATGCGCCGGTCGGCGTGTGCGCGCTGATCGCGGTGACCGTTTCAAGTTTCGGCTTCGGATCGCTGCTGCCGCTGCTGAAACTCGTCGCCGTCACTTACTTCGCGATCCTGCTGTTCGCGATCGCCGTGCTCGGCGTGACCGCGCGGCTGTTCGGGTTCCGCATCCTGACACTGCTGCGCGTGATCAAGGACGAACTGATCATCGCGTTCTCGACCTGCAGTTCGGCGACCGTGCTGCCGCAACTGATGAAGAAGATGGAGGACTACGGCGTGCCGAAGAGCATCACGACGTTCGTGGTGCCGACCGGCTACACGTTCAACCTCGACGGCGCGTCGATCTATCTCGGCATCGGCACGCTGTTCGTCGCGCAGCTGTATGGCGTGCACCTCGGCTGGCAGCAGCAGGTGCTGCTGACGCTGACCATGGTCGTCACGTCGAAGGGCGCCGCCGGCGTGCCGGGCTTCATGTTCGTGATCATGCTCGCGACGCTCGCGAGCGCGGGATTGCCGCTCGAAGGGCTCGCGTTCATTGCCGGCGTCGACCGGATCATGGACATGGGCCGCACCGCGCTGAACGTCGTCGGCAATGCGCTGGCGCCGCTCGTCATCGCGAAATGGGAAGGCCGGTACGACGCGGAGAAGGGCCGCGCGTACGTCGAATCGCTGCGCGGCTGAACGCCGCCATGCACGCACCGCACAACATTCCGAAGCAAACAGGAGCATCGAAGATGAGCAGTCCCCGTGGCGCACTTTTTCCCGACGCGTTGATGCAGCAGATCAAGTCGCGCTTTCATCACGTCGATCGCGACGTCGACGGCCGCGAGCGGTTGTTCTTCGACAACGCGGGCGGGTCGTTCCGGTTGAAGGCGGCAGTCGACGCGTACGCGCGGGTCGATGCGCTGCCCGATTGCCCGGAGCGTATCCATGCGCGGGCGCTCGATCTGCAGGCGATCCAGTCGCGCGGCGAGGACGACGTCCGCACGATCCTGAACGCGCAGGGCGGCACCGTGTATGCGTCGCTGACCGCATCGGGCGCGATGTTCGACATGGTGCGCGCGATCATGGAGAACGTGCCGGGCACCAACGCGGTGACGACCGTGCTCGAGCACCCGTCGTCCTACGATGCAATGACGGTTTACGCGGAACGGACCGGCAAGACGCTGCGCATCGCGCCGAGCAATCCGGTGACCGGCGGCGTGGACGTCGACGCGATCGTGGCGCTGGTCGACGCCGATACCGCGCTGCTCAGCGTGATGGCGGCGTCGAACATCTCCGGTGCGAAATTCGACATCGAGACGATCGTCGCGCGGGCGAGAGAGAAGAAGCCCGATCTGTTCATCGTCGTCGACGCGGTCCAGCATGCGCCGCACGGGGTCATCGACCTGCAGCGCACGCCGGTCGACGGGATCAACTTCGCGCCGTACAAGTTTTTCGGATGCCGCGGCTCGGGCATGTCGTGGCTGTCCGAGCGTGCGGCCGCGCTGCCGCATCACCGGCTCGCCGCGAAGGAAAACGGCGTATGGGAACTCGGCAGCCCGGCGCCCGCGCAATTTGCGGTCGTATCGTCGATTGTCGATTACGTGGCGTGGATCGGCCGGTATTTCACCGATTCCGACGACCGGCGCACGCTGTTCGTCGAGGGTATGCACCGGATCGAGCTGCATGAACGCGCGCTGCTCGCCGCGTTGCTCGACGGCTTGCGCGCGATCGACGGCGTCGACGTCTACTGGGATCATGACGACCTGACGCAGCGCGACCTGATCGTCGGGATCGGCTTCGCGCATCTCGAACCGACGCAGGCGGTGCGGGAATACGAGAAGCACGGTGTGATCGTCTATGAGCGCGTCGCGTCGAGCCTGTACTCGGGCCGGATGCTGAAATCGTTCGGGCTCGCCGGCGCGGTGCGGATCTCGCCGCTCCATTGTCATGCGCCGGACGATATCGCGCGATTCCTCGCGATCACCGAAGCGCTCGCGGCACAGCGCTGATCGGCGACACGGCCCGATTGTCCGGGCCGTACCGGTTTCGGCGCGGTTATCGATCAGCCCGCCGGCGCGACCGATGCGCCCGTGATGCCGTGCCGGCGCAGCGAATCGGCGACGAAGCCCGACGCCTTCATGTCCTCGACGAACGCGGCCAGTGCCGCGGCGGCCGCGTCGCCGCGACTCTTCGGCACGCCCATCGCCTGCCGAATCACCATGAAGCGCTCGTCGAGCAGGCGCAGGCCGGGCGTTTTCGCGGCGTCGGTTTCGAGCTGCTGCTTCACGCCGGCCGCCACTTCCAGCTGCTGCTCGACGAACGTCGGCACGACGGCTTGCGACGTCGGCGCACGCACGATCTGCGCGGCCTTCAGTTCGCGGGTGAGGAACAGGTCGTACGCGCTGCCCTTGCCGACGGCCACGCGGTTGTGCAGCTGGTCGACGTCCGCGTTGGTGCGGATCGGCGATGCATCCGGCACGAGATAGAAGCCTTCGATCAGCACGTACGGCGCGGTGAACGCGACCGTTTCGCCGCGCAGCGGATCGACCGCGAAGAAGCCGAAATCGGCGCGCTCGTCGGTCAGCGCCTGCACCGATTTGCCGGCGGCGTCGAACACGACGAGCTCCAGATCGGCCGACAGGCGCTCGGCGAAGGCACGGGCGAGGTCGATCGATACGCCGAATGGTTCGCCCGTTGCCGGGTCGCGGTTCGCGAGGATCGGGTTGCCGAGGTTGATCGATGCGCGAAGCTTGCCGGTGGGCGTGAAGGCGGAGACGACAGCAGGAGCGATGGGCATGGGCGGACTCGCGGGAGGCGTAGGGTTGGTCGGGTGACGGGATGCGCGACGGCGCGTCGATGCCGAGCTTATCACCCGGACGTTGGATGGAGCGTGTCGCCCGGCGTGCCGGTGCGCGATAGAGCGGGAGACGCTGCGCCAGCGTCGATGGCGCAGTGCATCGGTGATCAGCGACAGGGCCGGCGACGCCTCCGTACGCTGGTCTTTCGTGCGCACGGCTGTTTCCAGCAGCCCGTCGCGGGGGAACGACGCATCGATAGCAAGACGCCCGTGATGTGGGAAAACGCGTCGTTCACGGGCGTACGGAGGCTACCGCTGCGCCACCGCGCTCGTTTCCCGCCAGCCGCCGCCCAGCACTTTGTACAGCGTGATGAGATTGGACTGCTTGGCGAGCATGTCCGTGACCAGTTGCTGTTGCGCGGCGTAGAGCGTGCGCTGCGCGTCCAGCAGGGTCAGGAAGCTGTCGGTGCCGCTGCGGTAGCGTGCCTGCGCGAGGTCGTAGTACTGCTGCGCGGAGTTGACGTAGTCGCGGTCCGCGGCTACCTGGGTGACGTACGTGGTGCGTCCCGCGAGTGCGTTCGACACTTCCTTGAACGCCGTCTGGATGGCCTTTTCGTAGTTGGCGATGTCGATGTCCTTCTCGACCTTCGCCACGTCCAGCGTGGCGCGGTTGTAGCCGAAGTCGAAGATGGGCACCGAAATGGACGGCGCAAACGTCCACGCCCCCGTGCCCGCCTTGAACAGGTTCGAGAGGCTGCCGCTCGTGGTGCCCGCGGAAGCCGTCAGCTCGATCTTCGGAAAGAACGCGGCGCGCGCGGCGCCGATGTTGGCGTTGGCGGCCTTCAGCGTGTGCTCGGCTTCGACGATGTCAGGCCGGCGCGCGAGCAAGTCCGACGGCACGCCTTCGCCGATGTCCGCGAACGTGTTCTCGCTTGCCATCAACGAAGGGCCTTGCGGCAGATCGTCGGGCAGCGGTGCACCGATTTCGGCCACCAGGTTGTTGCGGTCCTGCGCGACCGCACGCGTGTACGAGGCGAGACTCGACCGCGCGCTCGCCAGCGAATTTTCGGCCTGGCGCACGTCCTGCAGCGACGCGCTGCCCATTTTCATCATGCTCACCGTGAGGTCGTAGGTGCGCTGGTCCGCATCCACGGTGTTCTGCGCGATCTGCAACGACGTCTCGTCGGAGCGCAGTTGCAGATAGTCGGTGGCGACGGTCGCGATCAGGCTGATCTGCGTGCTGGTGCGCGCGGCGTCCGTGGCGAGGTACTGCTCCAGCGCCTGACGCTTGAGGCTGCGCAGGCGGCCGAAGAAGTCGATTTCCCACGATGTGAGGCCCACGCTCGCGCTGCTCGAACTGTATGCGCTCGTGGAGCCAGCCACGCGTTCGCGCGTGACCGAGCCGGATGCGTTGATGGCCGGTCCGACGTTGGCGCGCGCAATGCGGTACTGCGCTTCGTACTGCGCGACGTTGAGCGCGGCCACGCGCATGTCGCGGTTGTTCGCGAGCGCGAGTTCGATCAGCTTTTGCAGTCGCGGATCCTTGAAGAAATCGCGCCAGCCAAGGTCGGCTCCCGGCGGTGCCGCAGCCGTGCTCTGCGCGGCCTTCGGCTGCGCCAGCGCGGGCACGGTGGACCAGGTGTCGTCGACCGGTGCAGCCGGCCTTTGGTACGTCGGGTCCAGCGTGCAGCCTGCCAGCACGCCCGTGCAAACAAGGGCGATCAGTGTGCGTTTCATGCGTTGCCCTCGTTGATGTCGGCGGAGTCCGTGGTGTGACCGTGTTCGTTGAACAGTCTGCGCACCACGACGAAGAAGACCGGTACGAAGAAGATGGCGAGCACCGTGGCCGCGATCATGCCGCCCGTCACGCCCGTGCCGATGGCGTGGCGTGCGCCGGCGCCGGCCCCCGTACTGATGACGAGCGGCAGCACGCCGAACACGAACGCGAGCGAAGTCATGAGAATGGGGCGCAGCCGCATGTGGGCGGCTTCGAGTACGGCGTCCACGAGGCTGTGCCCGTGCGCCTGCAGATCCTTCGCGAACTCGACGATCAAGATGGCGTTCTTCGTGGACAGACCGATAGTGGCCAGCAGCCCCACCTTGAAATAGATGTCGTTCGAAAGCCCGCGCCCGTGAGCGGCCAGTAACGCGCCGAGCACACCGAGCGGCACGACGAGCAGCACCGCAAGCGGAATCGACCAGCTTTCGTAGAGGCCCGCAAGGCACAGGAACACGACGACGAGCGAGATCGCATAGAGCACCGTGGCTTGCGAGCCGGCCTGCTTCTCCTGATACGACTGGCCCGTCCATTCCACGGCGAAGCCGGGCGGTAGTTTGCGCGCAAGCTGTTCGACTGCCGTCATCGCCTCGCCGGTGCTCACGCCGGGCCGCGTGGCGGCCGACATGCCCGCGGCGAGCTGCCGGTTGTAGCGCTCGATCTGTGGCGGCCCGAACGTCCAGTGGCTCTTTGCGAACGACGAGAAGGGCACCATCGTGGCGTCGTAGCCTGTCGTGCTCGTGGTGGTGCTCGAGGACGACGAGGACGACGAACCCGACGAACTGCTGCCTGCCTTCACATACCAGTCGCCGAGGTCGGCAGGCATCATGCGATACGGCGCGTCCGACTGCACATAGACTTTCTGCACGCGCCCCGTGTCGATGTAGTTGTTCACGTAGGACGAACCGAACGCGGTCTGCAGCGTGTCGTTGACGTCGGAGATGGAAAGCCCCAGCGCGTTGGCTTTTTCGCGGTCGATGTCCACCTGCAACTGCGGCGTGTCTTCAAGGCCGGACGGGCGCACCATCGCGAGCGTCGGTTCCTTCGACGCCATGCCGAGAAACTGGTTGCGCACCGCGAGCAGCTTGTCGTGGCCTGCGCCGCCGCGGTCTTCTATCTCGAAGTCGAGGCCGCTTTGCGTACCCAGTTCCTGAATGGCGGGCGGATTCAGCACGAAGATGCGCGCGTCGCGATTGCCGGCGAAATGCTGGCTGGCGCGCGCGATGATGGCCGGCGCGCTGTCGCGCGAACCGCGCAGGCTCCAGTCCTTGAGCGTCACGAACGCGATGGCGTTGTTCTGCCCCTGGCCGTTGAAGCTGAAGCCGTTGATGGCGATGACCTGCTTGACGCCCGGCTCGTCTTTCAGCACGTACTGCTCCACGGCCTCCACCGTCTTCAGCGTACGCGAGGCCGGCGTGCCCGCGGGCGCGCTGATCGACACGATGAAGTAGCCCTGGTCTTCGTCAGGCAGGAACGAGGAGGGCAACGTGACGTAGAGCAGCGCCACGACGCCGGCGATCGCGCCGTAGAGAAGCATGTAACGCGCGGGTCGCGCGACCACGCGTGCGAGCGAGGAACTGTAGCCCGCATTGCTCTTGGCGAACCACCGGTTGAACCAGCCGAAGAAGCCGCGCTTTTCGTGGTGCTCCACGTCGGCGCGCTTGAGCAGCGTGGCGCACAGCGCCGGCGTGAGCGTAAGCGCGAGCATGACCGACAGCAGCATCGCCGAGACGATGGTGATGGAGAACTGCCGGTAGATCGCGCCCGTGGAGCCCGCGAAGAACGCCATCGGAATGAAGACGGCGGTGAGCACGGTGGTCACGCCGACCAGGGCGCCGGTAATCTGCCCCATCGCCTTGTGCGTGGCTTCCTTCGGGCCGAGCTTCTCCTCGCTCATGATGCGCTCGACGTTTTCCACCACCACGATGGCGTCGTCCACGAGCAGGCCGATGGCGAGCACCATCGCGAACATCGAGAGGACGTTGATCGAAAAGCCGATCATCGACATCACACCGAACGTGCCGAGCAGCGCAACGGGCACCACGATGGTCGGAATCAGCGTGGCGCGCACGTTCTGAAGGAACAGGTACATCACGAGGAAGACCAGTACGACCGCTTCGAACAGCGTCTTCACGACCTCTTCGATCGAGATGCGAACGAACGGCGTGGTGTCGTACGGATAACTGATCGCGACGTCCTTCGGCAATTGCAGCTGGATCTCGGCGAGCTTTGCGCGCACGGCGTTGGCTGCGTCCAGCGCGTTGGCGCCGGTGGCGAGCTTGATGGCGAGCGCGGATGCCGGCTTGCCGTTCAGGCGCGACGAGGTGTCGTAGCTGTCGCCGCCCACCTCCACGCGCGCCACGTCCTTCAGCAGCACGCGCGAGCCGTCGCTGTTCACGCGCAGCAGGATGCCGGCGAACTGGTCGGCGGTCGTCAGCAGACTCGACGAGCGGATGGTCGCGTTGATGGCCTGCGAATCCGTTGCCGGCGAGCCGCCGACCTGCCCCGTGGAAAGCTCGACGTTCTGGTTCGTGATGGCCGTGGTCACGTCGGAGGGCGTGAGTCCGAAGCTGTGCAGCTTCACCGGGTTGAGCCAGATGCGCATCGCGTGCTGCGCGCCGAACAGCGTCACGTCGCCCACGCCGTTCAACTGCGCGAGCGGATCTTCGATCCGGGTCGCGATGATGTTGCCGAGATCCACCGAATTCCAGGTGCCGCCCGGCGACGAGAGCGCGACGATCATGAGGAAGCTCGTCGACGCCTTCGCGACCTGCACCCCTTGCTCCTGCACCGTTTGGGGCAGGGTAGGCGTGGCCTGCGTCACCTTGTTCTGCACCTGCACCTGCGCGATGTCGGGATTCGTGCCGGGATTGAACGTCAGCGTGATGGTGGCCTGCCCGGCGGAACTGCTCGTGGACGACATGTACAGCACGTTGTCGATGCCGCTCAGCTTCTGCTCGATCACCTGCGTCACGGTTGCCGCGACGGTGTCGGCGGAGGCGCCGGGGTAAGTGGCCGTCACCTGCACCGAGGGCGGCGCGATGGTGGGGTACTGCGCGACGGGAAGACTCGTGACCGCCGCCGCGCCCACCAGCATGATGACGATGGCCATGACCCACGCGAGAATGGGACGCTTGATGAAGAACTCTGCCATGCCGTTCTCCGCCTAGCGTTGTGCCGACACGGTCGAGGCCGTGTCCGTCGCGGGTGCCGCGGATGCCGCGTTCGCCTGCGTCTGCGGCGTATCGGCCGCCACCTTGACCGGCGCGCCCGCATGCACGCTCTGCAGGCCGTTCACGATCACGCGGTCGCCGGTGTGCAGGCCTGAGGTCACGATCCATTGGTCCCGGAATGCGTTGTCGGCCGTGACTTGCACCTGCCGCGCGTTGCCGGCCGCATCCACGACGTAGACGCTCGCCTTGCCGTCTGACGCACGCGTCACGGCCATCTGCGGCACGAGTATCGCGTTGTCGTTCTCGCCTTCTTCCAGGCGGGCGCGCACGAACATGCCGGGCAGCAATTCGCGTTCGGGGTTCGGGAACGTGCTGCGCAGCGTGACCGAACCCGTGGTGGCGTCCACCGTGACGCCGGAGAACTGCAGCGCGCCGGGGTGGGCGTATTCGGTGCCGTCTTCCATCACGAGCGTGACGGCGGCGCTGTCGCTGCCCGTCTTCTTCAGGCGCCCGGAAGCGAAGGCCTTGCGAAGCCTCAGCCATTCCGTGCTGGGGCGCGTGACGTCGAGGTACATCTGGTCGAACGCCTGGATGGTGGCGAGCGCGGTGGTCTGGTTCGAGGTGACGAGCGCGCCTTCCGTCACGGTCGATGCGCCAATGCGTCCGGAGATGGGCGCACGCACGTGCGTGTATTCGAGGTTCACGCGCGCGGATTCGAGCGCCGCCTCGTCGGCCGTGACGCTCGCGGCGTTTTCGCGAACCGCGGCGACGGCGTCGTCGTAGTCCTGCTTGCTCACGGCGTTGATCTTCACGAGTTCGGTGAAGCGGTCCGCTTTCGTCTTCGCGGAGGCCAGCGTGGCGCGGGCGTTTTCCAGCGTGCCGCGCGCCTGGTCGTAGGCAGCCTGGTAGGTGGCCGGATCGATCTGGTAGAGCACCTGGCCCGCCTTCACGTCGCCGCCTTCCATGAACAGGCGCTTGAGGATGATGCCGCTCACCTGCGGTCGCACGTCGGAGACCTTCTGCGAGGAAAGGCGGCCGGAGAGTTCGGTGGTTTCGACGATGCGCTGCGGCGCGAGCGAGAGCACGCCCACCTGTGCGGTCTGCGCGGCGAAGCCGCCGGGCGGTGCGCCGGTTTGCCTGTTGCAGCCGGCGGTTCCGACTATCGCAAGTATCGAGAGTGCGGCAAACAGCTGGCGCGGCCTGCACGTCATGGGGTGGTGCGCGTGGTTCGGGAGAATGGGCGTCTTCATCTTGGGCCTGTTTGGACATCGCGATGTCGCGCGATGCGAGAACGGGACGGCACCGGACACTTCAGGGGTACCTCGGCGGTACCGGTGCTGGACAAGGCGTAACGCTACCGATGGCGCATTTTTTTGTGCTTACGGAAACTTACTGTTCAGTGAAGCGCCCCGACAGGGAAAGGAGAAGCGGGCTTTCGGTGTACGTAATACCCGCGCGGCCCGGCCCTTGTGCCGGTTCCGTCAGCGATCGCAAATCACAGTAATATTCCGAAAGCCAGTCAGGTCGTATCCGGGCTACCATCATTGCGTCCTCACGCCGCCCTGAATACCTGAAATGCACCCACCTTCCCTCCCCGACTCCGCGCCGCAAGTCCTGCTCGTGGACGACGATGCGGAACTGCGCGACCTGCTGCGCAGGTTCTTCCAGCAGCGCGGCATCGAGTTCTCCGTTCTGCACGACGCAACGAATCTCGCGCGGCGGCTGGAGCGCGAACGGCCGGCCATCATCGTGCTGGACCTCATGATGCCGGGCGTGGATGGCCTCACCGCGCTCAAGCAACTGCGCGCGAGCGGCGACACGATTCCCGTCATCATGCTGACCGCGCGCGCCGAAGGCATTGACCGCGTGCTCGGGCTCGAACTCGGGGCGGACGACTATCTGGGCAAGCCGTTCATGCCCCAGGAACTGCTCGCGCGCATCCAGGCAGTGCTGCGCCGCCAAGGGCCACCGAGAACCACGGCGGTGCGGGAGAAGCCCACCCCGTGCCGGTTCGGCCGCTTCGAACTGGATTTCTCGACGCGCACGCTGCTGCGCGAAGGCACGCCCGTGAAGCTCACTGGCGGCGAGTACGCGCTGCTCGAGGTGCTGGCCTCGCATCCCATGGAAACGCTTTCGCGTACGCGGCTCATCGAATTGCTCCACGGCCCGGACGCCGAAGTGACCGAGCGCGGCATCGACGTGCCGGTATGGCGCCTGCGCCGCCTGATCGAGGACGACCCGTCCAATCCCCGACGGCTGCAAACCGTGCGCGGGATCGGCTACATGTTCATTCCCGACAACCCGGCCGATGAAGAATCCACTTGACACGATGTTCGGCCGGCTCGTCATCACCACGGTGGGCCTGCTGGTGGTGGTTCATCTTACGTCGCTGCTGCTGATCGAGCGAACGCGCGCGAGCCTCGCCGCCTTCCATATTTCGCGCGTCGTGGAGGCTGCCGCCAGCATGGGCGGGCAGGACAGCGGCGGCGAGCGGTCCGTGGCGGACATTCTCGGTATTTTGTTCGTGGACCTGAAGCAACTGCCGGCTGCCGACGCGCAGCGCTTTCGCGGCGACACGAACGGGCCCATCGAACGGCAATTGCGGCACGTGCTGCCGCCGGGCACCCACGTGGCAATGGACGACGACGGCACGCTGCGCGTGCTCCGCGCAGGCAGCACACATGGCATCGTGCTGCCGCGAGCCGAGGTGCCGGTGAGCCGCTTCACCGGGGTGCTGGCGTTGACGCTGGTGTTCGCTATCGGGGTTGCCGTCGTGCTTGCCTGGCAATTGAATCGCCCCATTCGCGATCTTGCCGCAGCCGCGCGCGAACATCGCACCGGCCACCACCTGAACATCGTGCGCAAGCGCGGGCCGCGCGAATTGCGCGAGCTGATCGGCGACTTTAACGACATGACCGGCGAGCTGGCCGTGGCCGAGCGCGAGCGCGCCGTGATGCTGGCGAGTATCGCGCACGACCTGCGCACACCGATCACACGCATGCAGGTGCGGGCAGACCTGCTGACCGATCGTGGCGATCGCGAGGGTTTTCTGCGCGATACCGAGTCCATGTCGCGTGTCATCACGCAGTTTCTCGACTTTGCGTGTGAGATCCAAGGTTCGCCGCAGATCAGCGTGGACACGCATTGCCGTCGCGATTACACCGACGCGCTGAGTCCGAGCGGCGACGCGCACCGAGATGCGCTCGTCACGCTCGATCTTCACGCGGGGCCCGACTTCATGCTACCCGCGGTCGATATCGACCGCATGCTCTCGAACCTCGTCGAAAATGCACTCACCTACGGCGAGCCGCCCGTGGAGATCGCCACGCGAGCGCGTGGCGAGCACTACGAACTCGTGGTGCGAGACCACGGGCCCGGCGTATCCGAGCCTGATCTGGATCGCGTGCTGCGTCCGTTTGTCCGACTCGATCCCGCTCGCGGCGGCACCTCGCACAGCGGCTTGGGCCTGGCCATCGTTCACCGCCTCGTTCGCCATCACGGCGGCACGCTGCACATGTCCAACGCGGCAGACGGCGGGCTTGTCATAGTGATGAGGTTTCCGAAGCGCAGCGCCGCGCAATGAAGCCCGCACGCGGTGTCGAGACCCGTTTGCGCGCGCCGCGAAGGTCGGCAACGCGACACAAATAGCCACGCTTGCCAACGTAACGTGCCCGAAAGTATTCCGAGACCGATCCTGCCGCCGCCAAGTTCACTTCGTCGACGCTCTCATCGGCCACCTGCGGCCAGCTAAACGACGGCCTGCGAATTGACATCGTTGCTTTGCAAAAACAGAACCTAGTACATTTTTCGGGGCGGCAGCAGGCGCTTTGCTCGCAAGCGCTGCCGGGCAACGGCGCTGGCCTTTTTCCGCTTGCGCTCCGTCGTGGGCTTCTCGTAGCCGGTGCGAGCGCGCAACTCGCGAATCAACCCGGTTTTCTCGATGTCACGCCGGAATCGCCGCAGCGCGACGTCGATCGGTTCGTTCAGCTTCAGCGTAATTGTCGTCATGTAGATCCTGTCAGGAAAGGTTGCAACGGAAAGCTAGCCGAGCCGCGTCATGACGGCGCTTGCTATCTCGTCGGATTCGAATTCCGAATATCCCGCTCCGATCGAGAGCGCGCGTACGGCCATGAACATGTGCAGCTCGGGTTGATGGCACATCGCTGAATCGGCGATTCTGGCGGGTACGACGGTGTCGATCCGGGTGACTTCATTTCGTCTGATCAAGCCGAGCAGTTCGTCGATGATCATTTCGTCCTCCAAAATGCCGAAAAATTGCGTTGCACCGGCGAGCACGCATCAGCCCGCGCTCGAAAAGAATCCCTGTTTGCCGCGATTGTCGTCGATGATGTTCTCGGCATAGCGCACTGACGCACGACGGGCGTCACCGGCGTTGTCGAACGGGGCGGTGTCGCGCAACCGGAAAGTCTGGCTCTGCGTCAGCGTATCGGTGGTGCCGCGCAGGCAAATCTTGACCGCCGCGTCGAACCCGGCGTCGTAGTTGTGCGGGCAGCCCTGCGGCGCAGCCACGTGAGGGTAAATCAATGGATAAATCTCGAATCCACGATAGACGTGCATGCTCATGACGAACTCCTGGCGTTCGGCCACGACGAGTCGCATGGGCGAACACATCCGGCCAGTATTCCCGTCGAGGGGCGGGCCGATGGGTGAAGGGGACAACGTTGCAGCGCGAGGGAGGGGCGATGCAGCAAGCGGGCGGGTGGAGGGGCGAACGCTCAAAGAACGGCTGATCGCTCGAATGAGCCCATCATACGCGCATCGTTTGCCGAGCGGTCGATTTATTCCGGGTTGGCGCAAGCACGCATCCGGCACACGGTACACGATGCGATGGACGAGTGGTCAGATCGCAGGCGCGGCGCGGGCGGCGACGTCAGAGGGTCGTCAGCAATTGCAACTGACGTTCAGTCTCGTTCCCGGCGACCAGCGAGAAGAACCCGGTTTCGCGACGCTCGACTACCGTGAGCCCTTCGCTGTCGGAGAAGCCGTTCCACGCGCTGTCGTCGACATGTGCGATCGCTCCGCGCGTGCGCGCGAATGCCAGCAAGAGCGGGCTCGCCTGACGGCGGAGCACCTGACGATCCGAATTCAGCACGTAGGGCGGCCAGCCCGCACGAAGGACCAGATAGTAAGGAATGGAGCCGGGATCGATTGTCATTGGAGCGGTTTCGTGGGCGGGCCTGGGTTTGCCGTCCAGCTGCATTCGGAACGGTGTCGGGGAAAGCGTGCGACGGATCGACGGGAGTTCGCCGTGGCGTGCTTTCAGTGTATGCGTTGAACCGCTCGATTCGCAGAATATCGTAACCATCTGCTGCGTTGTCGGTCACGCGCTCGATGACGGCATGATGCGCGGGCTCCGATATCGTCGCGCGCGACTTGGGCGCTCACGTGATACCGGACGTTCTGCCCTTTTCCCCGATATATCGATCCGGATGGCGCTGGAGTTTCGACTGTCGTCATTGCTGGGTTCCTGCTCCACGCATCGAGCAGAGCCGTCTACCGCCAAAAATTTGTAGCGATCTCTACTGAATTGCAGTGTTCGTGACGACCCACTATGCTGCCGTCATGAATCCCGTCCCGACTTCCTGGCTGCTGTTGATCGTCAGTCTGCCGACCTCCGGTGCGACTGCCCGCATGCGCATCTGGCGTACCGTCAAGGCGCTCGGCTGTGGTGCGCTGCGGGACGGTGCCTACCTGTTGCCGGCGCATGCCGAGCAGGCGGCGCAGTTGCGTGAGCTCGCCGACGAGGCCCGTAACGGCGACGGGCAGGCGTGGTTGCTGGATGTCCGTGCGGACGATCCCGCCGACGAAGACGCGTACAAACGGCTGTTCGATCGCGCGGGCGACTACGCAGCGTGGCTTGCCGAGCTTTCGGAGGCCCGCCAGACACTGCCGGATCTGGCGGCAGCCGACTTCAATCGCCTGCAACGCCGCCACGCTCGCACGTACGAGGCCATTCGAAGCATCGATTTCTTTCCCGGCGAAACCTCGCTGCGCGCGCAGGCGCAATGGCGGGATTTCACCGCCGCGATCGAAGCGTTGCGCTCTCCCGGCGAGCCGCATGCCGCTCAACGCGGCATCCCGCGTCGCGACCCTGCGCAATATCAGGGCAGGCTGTGGGCGACGCGCCGTCACCTGTGGGTGGATCGCGTCGCCAGCGCGTGGCTGATTCGGCGTTTCATCGATCCGCATGCGCGCTTCATGTGGCTGGACAACCTCGCCGATTGTCCGGCTGACGCGCTGGGCTTCGATTTCGACGGCGCCCCGTTCACGCATGTGGGCGATCGCGTGTCGTTCGAGGTGCTGATCGAGAGCTTTGGACTCGACGACAACGCGGGGCTCGTCCGGTTGGGCGCCATGGTGCATGCGCTGGACGTGGGCGGCGCCGCCGTGCCGGAAGCCGGCGGATTCGAGGCCATTCTCGCGGGTGCCCGCAAGCGTCTTGCCGACGACGATGCGCTCCTGGTGGAGATCGGCGCCGTACTCGATTCGTTGTACGTGCATTTCCGTGGCAATCGAAACCCCTGACCTTTCTGCGCGCCTCGACATGAATACACATCGCGACCGCCCGGCCTATACGCTGTGGCAACTGACCCGGTACTTCGCGTGGCTCGGCGCGACCGGTTTCGGCGGGCCGGTCGCGCTCGCCGGCTACATGCATCGGGATCTCGTGGACACGCGCGGATGGATCGCGGACGCGGACTACAAGGAAGGCCTGGCGCTCGCGCAGCTCGCGCCGGGCCCGCTTGCCGCGCAACTGGCGATCTATCTCGGCTACGTGCACTACCGCATCGTCGGCGCCACGCTGGTCGGGATCGCGTTCGTGCTGCCGTCGTTTCTGATGGTGGTGCTGCTCGGCTATGCGTACACGCGATTCGGTGGCCTGACGTGGATGCAGTCGGTGTTCTACGGCGTCGGCGCGGCGGTGATCGGCATCATCGCGATCAGCGCGCGCAAGCTGACCGCGAAAAGCATCGGTCACGACAAGCTGCTGTGGGCGATCTATCTCGCGCTGGTTGCCGTGACGGTGATCACCGAATCGGAAGTGGCGTGGCTGTTTCTCGCGGCGGGCCTGGTCGTCTGGTTCACGCGTGCGCCGCCCGGGTGGTTACGCCAGCGGCGCGTCGATGCGGCCGTCGCGTTGCCCGTCTCCGCCACCGGCGCATGGCTCGGTATCGTCGACTGGCCGCAGCTCGCGCAACTCGCCGCGTTCTTTGCGAAGGCCGGCGCCTTCGTGTTCGGCTCGGGGCTCGCGATCGTGCCGTTCCTCTATGGCGGCGTGGTCACCGAGCACCATTGGCTCAACGAGAAGCAGTTCGTCGATGCGGTGGCCGTCGCGATGATCACGCCGGGCCCGGTCGTCATCACGGTGGGCTTCATCGGCTATCTGGTGGCGGGGCTGCCGGGCGCATGCGTGGCGGCGGCCGGCACGTTCCTGCCGTGCTACCTGTTCACCGTGTTGCCGGCCCCGTACTTCAAGAAGTACGGCAGGCTGCCGGCGATCCTGGCATTCGTCGATGGCTTGACGGCCGCGGCCGTCGGCGCGATCACGGGGTCGGTGATCGTGCTGGCTCGACGTTCGATCGTCGATGTGCCCACCGCCTTGATGGCGCTCGCGGCGATCGTGCTGCTGGTCAGGTTCAAGAAGCTGTCGGAGCCGGTGGTCGTGGGCGGGGCCGCCGTGATCGGCCTGATCGTGTACCCGCTGCTGCATCACTGATCGTGGAGGCCGCCATGCAATGGATTACGCGACAACGCCCCAAAATCGACCGGGTTGCCTGCCCTTGGCTCATTGCCCGTTTTATCGACGAGACGCCCGAATTTCTGTACGTCCCGCCGGGCGACGTGCTGCGGATCGCCAACGAGACCGGTGCGATTCCGTACGACATTCCGGGCGTGGAATTGACGCATGTCGGCGAGCAATGCAGTTTCGATGCGTTTCTCGACAAGTATGGTCTGGCCGACGATCGGGCGCTGCAGCACATGGCCCGCATCATTCGCGGCGCGGATACGTCGCGGCTCGATCTGACGCCGCAATCCAGCGGGCTTTATGCGATTTCGCTCGGGCTGTCGGACATGTTTTCCGACGATCACGACATGCTCGAGCATGGTCTGGTGATGTACGACGCGCTGTATGCGTGGTGCCGGCATTGCCAGGCCGAAGGCCATGCGTGGCCGCCGAAGATGGCGGAGTGACGACGCGGAGAAGGGGGAATTCGTCGAACCGTCCGGCATCGACGTGCGCGTCACTGACGAATAGTAGGGCGCAGCGGGATCGTGATACCTGGCGGCGCCGGGGTTGCTGGCTGTAACAGTCAGTTGTCGGCAGGGCGCTGCCGTTCGTGACGGCAATCTGGCAAGATGCGTCGACTGACTGGAGACAGGGTGCCCCATGCACATCGCGATCGTAACCTTCCAGGGCTTCAACGAGCTCGACTCCCTCATTGCGCTCGGCGTGCTCAATCGAATCAGGAAGCCCGGCTGGCGCGTCACCCTTGCGTGCCCGGAGCCTTCCGTCACGTCGATGAACGGGGTAACCGTGCACGCGCAATCGACGTTGGCGGACGCCTGCACGGCCGATGCCGTCATCATCGGAAGCGGTATTCAAACGCGGGACATCGTCAACGACGCGGCACTGATGGCGCAGCTCAGGTTCGACCCTGCCCGGCAGCTGATCGGCGCGCAATGTTCGGGCACGTTGATTCTGGCGAAGCTCGGGTTGCTCGGCACGATCCCGGCCTGCACCGATCTCACGACCAAACCCTGGGTGATCGAGGCTGGCGTCGAGGTCCTGAATCAACCCTTCTTCGCTCGAGGTAACGTCGCCACGGCGGGTGGCTGCCTTGCTTCGCCGTATCTGGCCGCGTGGCTCATCGCGCGTCTCGAAGGGGAGGACGCCGCGCGCGGCGCGCTGCACTATGTCGCGCCGGTCGGGGAGAAGGACGAGTATGTTTCCCGCGCGCTGACGAACATCAAGCCCTACTTGCGGTAGCGCGACAGGACACGGCGAGCCTCCATCGCAATGAGCCAGGGGCGGCGAGTCGCTAAGCCGCCGTCGCGTTTCTCATCCGGGTCGTCTCCCGCGCGGATTCATGCTGGTCGGGCTGGATAGAGCATGCCTCGCTATTAGCCCGGCCCGTCGCTCGCTGCCGCGAGCAGCGGCACGACCAGATCGCTGATCGGCGTCGGAATGCCGTGCTTTCGTCCGTATCGCTGCACGACGCCATTCCGGCAGTCCCATTCGAGCGGATGGTTGCCCTGCCGGTCGGCAAGAATCGACGTACCCAAATCCGGCGGAAAGCCATGGAATCCATCGACGATCTCCTGCGGCACTTCATTGCCGAGCTTCGCGCCTTCCGCACGCGCGACCTCGAGACATTCCTTCAGGTAGGCGAGCGACAGTTCGGTGATGTCACTGCGGGAGAACATGCCGGCGCGGCGACCGGTCAGCACCATGAGCCCGGCCACGGCGTTCTGCAACAGCTTGCGCCATGCGAGCGAGATGAAATCCTCCGCCACCTCGGGCGCGCAGCGCGTGCCGCGCAAGGCCGACACCACCACGTTGCTCGCCGGCGTATCGGGCAGGGTGAGGCGAGGCTTGGCCCGCAGCCACACCGACGCGCCCGATTCGCGTTGCGCCGGAAACCAGACGACCGACGGCACGATCGCGGCACCGGCCGCATAGGGTGCGAAGGCGGCCTTTTGCTCGACGCCGTTTTGCAGCACGCAGATGACGGTATTCGCGTCGCATAGCGCGGCGACCCACGGTGCCGCGCTCGCCGTCTGCGTCGACTTGACCGCAACGAACACGAGATCGACCGTTTCCTTGACCGCTTGCGGGTCGGTCAGGACCGGCCCGGGCACGACGATCTCGCCGCCCTCGAAGCGCAATTTCAATTCCGCGTGCGCGGAGCGGCCGCAGATCACCGGCGTGCGGCCGGCTTCGTGAAGGGCCGCGGCGACGGTCGTGCCGATTGCGCCCGGACCGACGAGCGCGACGGACGGGTAGCCGGATTTCGTCATGGTGTTCCTCCTGTCGAGTCATCCGCCAGATGCGGGCGCAGTGCGAGGGCGAGCGGAAAAACCGCGAGGGCGGTCAACGCGGTCGCGTAGGTGGCGCCGTGCACACCGATCCGGTCGCCCAGGAAACCGTAGAGAACGGGCGATAGCGCGCCCGATGCGATCGTCCCGGTATAGAAAATCGCGAATGCGCGCTCGGTGCGCTCGGGTACGGACAGCTCGGGGACGGTTCCGTACAGCACCGACGAAGTGCCGTTGAGCATCATACCCAGAATCGGCAGCAGCACCATGGTCGGCGCCAACGGGAGATACATCACGGCGATGATGCACGCCGCCGTCCCGCCCTCCGTGAGCAGCACCGTCCTCACCATACCCAGGCGCGCGCCGAGCCAGCCGCACATGAATTTGCCGGCCGCACCGCCAATGAAAACGAGTGCGAGGGCCGTTCCCAGCAGTTGGGGCGAGACACCCTTTGCCTTGAGCAGAAAAGGCAGAAAGGTAAGCAGTCCCATGCGTACGGCCGTATCGAGCACGCCGATGGAGAACAGCGCGGAGAATCCGCTTTTTCCCGTGCCGCCGCGTTGACCGGGAGCGTGCTCTTTCACCGTCGTATTCGCCGCACCGCGCGGCACGGCGGGAAACCAGAGCGCGATGACGGCGGCCACGACGCAGCCCAGCCCGGCGACGATCCATAGCGCATGACGCCACGGCATCATGGTCACGAGCAATGAAATGGCGGCCGGCAGCGCCGATTTCCCGAGATCGCCGGAAAAGTTGTAGATGCTCAGCGGGCCTCTCGCGTCGCGCCCATAGAAGCGGGAGACGGCGCCCGATGCGATCGGATGTTGCGTGCTGGAGCCGCCGCCCGAGATTGCCAGCGCGACGCCCAACCCGAGCAGGCCACCCGACATGCCCGCCAGCGCATAGCCGAGCGCGGCGAGCAGCGTACCGAGTGCGAGCGTCGCGCGGCTTCCCAGACGTTGCGCGAGACGCCCGGCGGACAACTGCAGTGTCGCCATCGTGCCGGCATAGACGCCGCGCAGGATGGCCAGGGCTGCGAAGTCGAGCCCGAATTCCGACTGCCACACGGGCAGCAACGCGTAGATCATGTCCGTATAACCATCGTGCATGGCGTGTGCAATGCACGATAGCCACAGCACGCGCCGTCGGGGTGGCGCGGTTTCCCGCGTGGCGGGAGGGGAAAAAACCGGCAGGCGCATCGTCATTCGCTCCGAGCGAGCGGTGAATGGAAGCCGCTCGTGGTATCGCTTTCAGCCTCGATGTATCGATTTTAGGGCTGAGGGGACAGCCATTTCAATTGAGCTAAAATCGCGTCAATGGAGAGAAAAAGTCACGTCATGAGCGAAAGCCGGGATGTTGCGAAGCACCGGGGCGAGTTGCCCCCGCTCAATGCGCTGCGCGCGTTCGATGCGGTCGCGCGGCACGGTAGCTTCGCCGGTGCCGCGGCCGAACTGCATGTCACCCACTGGGCCGTCGGAAAGCAGATCAGGTTGCTGGAGGACTGGTTCGGCCTGCCGTTGTTCGACCGTCGTCCGCGCGGTGTCGCGTTGACCGACGAAGGGGCGGCGTTGCTGAATGACGTCAGCCACGCGTTCGAGCGCCTCGGTACCGCGGTGGTGCGGCTGCGCCACAACACGTTCACGCACCGGATCTCAGGCGTCGTGCGGGTGAACGTGCCGATGAGCTTTGCGTTTTGCTGGCTGCTGCCGCGGCTCGCCGATTTCCATTCGCGATACCCCGACATCGACGTCAGGGTGTCGACGACATCGCGCAAGCTGCGCTATGTCGCCGACGCTTTCGATATCGGTGTCCGCTCCGGTCCCGAGCAAGGCGCGGGCGTCGTCTCGCGCCCGTTGATGCCCGACCTGCGGGTGCCGGCCTGCAATCCCGCGTTGCTGCGCCAGCATCCGATCCAGAGCGTGGCCGACCTGCGCCATCACACGCTGCTGCATTCGGCCACGACGCGCTCCGCGTGGTCGCACTGGTTGAAGGAAGCGGGCGCGTCCGATCTGCGGGTCGCGCGCCATGTCGAATTCGATCACGTGAATCTTCAGCTTGGCGCCGCCATCGAGGGGCTGGGCGTCGCGCTGGCATCGCTGCCGCTGATCGGGCGCGATCTCGCCGAGGGGCGCCTCGTGTGTCCCATCGCATCGCCCGTATGGCGCGCTGACGACTACATGCTGGTGACGAACGCCGATCGCGCCGACGATGCCGCGGTGTCCGCGTTCGAGGAATGGATGGAAGGCATGGCGAGTCGGGAGAGCGGCGCGAAGCCGGAGTAGTGTGGCCACTCCCCCGGCTTGCGAGTCGGCGATCAGAAGCCGTGGAACATGCCGATGTTGACCTGGACCTGGTTGCCGCCCGATGAGGTGTTGCCGAAGTCGGCAGCCGAAGCCTGCGCGCCCTTGGCATGCACGTAGGCACCCATCGCGTACAGCGCGGTACTCTTCGACAGCGAGTACGTCGCACCCAGCGACACCTGGTTGATCGAGGCCATCGTGCGACCTTCGGCTGCTTGCGTGGGGGTGGCCGCGGAACCGTATACGTACGTGTAACCCGTCGCCAGCGACAGCGCCGGCGTGACCCGGTACTGCAGCAGCGCACCCAGCACGTTGAAGTGGATCGACGGCTGGCCGTCGTTACCCTTGTACTGGGCGTTCGAGTAGCGCAAGCCGGCCGTGTACGGACCCACCTCGTATTGCGCGGCGACTTGCGCGATGCCCGCGCTCTTGAACGCATTGCCGCCGTTGTAACCCGAACTCGGATAGCCCAGCGCACCACCGAAGCTCGGTTGTGCCGTTGCGTTCGTCCATCCGTTCTCGCCCTGGTTGGCCGCACGGAAATAGCCGCCGGCGACCGTCAGGCCGCCTTGAGCGTAGGTCGCGGCCGCCGACCACGATTGACCCGACCCCGTTGAACCGGCCACGCCGCCGAACGAGTACGCGGCTTCAGCCTGGAAGCCGTGGATGATCGGCGAGATGTACTTCACGGCGTTGTTCTGGTTCGTCGTGTTGTCGTTGTTGTCGACGTCGCCCGGCGTCGAGAAGGTCGACGCGGAAATGGCGTCACCCGTCAGGACCTGAACCATTTCCGTCACGGCGTCGAGCTGGCGCCCCATGCGCAACGCGCCGTACTGACTGGATGCGAGGCCCACGTAGGCCTGACGGTTGAACAGCGAACGCGTGGTACCGATCGGCCCTTGGCCGCCGATGCCGCCTGTCGCGATGTTGAAACCATTCTCGATCTTGAATACCGCCTGGAGGCCGCCACCGAGGTCCTCTTGCCCTCGAAGGCCCCACTTGTTCGAACCCGCGGCGCCGCCATCGAGGCCGAACCGGCTGTGGCCGTTGATGTTCGACGTATAGCCGATGCCCGCATCGAGCATGCCATACAGGGTGACCGACGACTGTGCCATTGCTGCCGACGATGCTGCGAAGGCGGCAACAGCGATAACGCTGATGTTGATCTTCTTGTTTTTCATCTGCATTTCACTGTCAGGAGTGGTTTCGGGATGGGTTGAAACGGCTTGTGTCGTATTCGAATGCAGGTGACGGCGCGCGGCCTGCGCATCGTCACGGTCGCAGCGGCCGGCGTCATATTCGCCGCATCGGCATGCCGGCTTCGCTCATTTCGTGATCCTTACAATTTTGTATGGGGAACGTCGTACTGCTTGTACTGCTCGATCTGCCCTGCACCCCCTGCGTGGCCGCACTTTGCAGGTGCAAAAACCATATCAGGAACATAAATTCCCGTCAAAATTTGTTTGGTATAAGTTAATCTCGTTTGATAGCCGCGCGCCTTACGGGGTTTCCCCTATAAGAACCCGCACGTAGGCGATGTGTTATCGAAGTCCGCGTCATCACGCTGATGCGCCCGACGTCGGCAAGCGAATTCAGTGTGGGGACGATAATCGACTGCAAGGAACAGCCATCGCGAGCAACAATCCGGCAGTACCGGTGGTTACCGTTCCATTTGCTTTCGGATTGAGATAATCGAAATGAAGAGCGCGATTGTTGAATGCGCGTCCGCATAAGCCGTAAGCGCTTTCCGCATGTGATACAGCGGCGGATAGCTTCGGGCGGCTCGGATCTGAATATCTCGCGGCTATTGCTTCAACGACTGTTTCCGGATGGGACGAGAGGCGAGGGCCGGCAATTCTTCTCTGGGGAAAAGGCGCCGCAAGCGATCTCGATCTTCGCGCGGGCGAACCGGCTCAGGCGGGCGCCGGTTGAACGGGGTTTTCGGGCCGGCAGCCAACTGCGTGACATCGGCCCCCGAATTGCGTTCGGACGAACGTCAGTCGTGGGCGAAACTCAGCATTCGATCGGGCGCTGCATTAGATAGAATTTCATGTCGTCGCGGCCATGCAGCGAAATCGGAATCGGATCGCGATTAAAGCCGAGCATTTCATAGAACTGGTAGGCCGACTCGCGTGCCGTGCACCAGAGCAGCGTGCCACGCTGTTCGCGCACATGGCGAATGGACAGATTGACCAGCAGGCGGCCGAATCCCAGGCCGCGGACCGACGGATGGACGGCCATGCCGCGCAGGCGCCAGGCTTCTGCGTTCGGCACGCCGGATTGTCCTTCTTTACACACGGATGCCACGGCCACGATAGTGTCGTGGTCACGAACGGCAAAATGCAGGGTGGTTGGCGCGTGGTCTCCGTGTAAAGCGCTTCCCTCTTCATCTCCCGCCATCAGGATCGCGGCCCTGAGGGGATAAGTTTCTTCCGCACGGACGGCACAGATGGTAAAGCGCACATCTTGTGAAGTCATATAATTATCGGCTCTCTTCGTGACGCAGATTTTCTTCCAGTTTTCTTTCGGTATACCCACTCGCAAAATTAGCAGTTGCCGTGCGTTACCAGTAAGGGTAATTTCCTATCCGTCACCTCTTTTACAATCATACGCTAACTGCGATCACAGATGACGTCGAAAGTCTCGACAGATGCAGAGCTTGCCTACGAGGAGATCCGAGCGAGGATCTTTGACGGCCGCTTTGCGCCCGGGCAGAAAGTATCCCACCGGGGCCTGTCCGACGAACTCGGCTTCGGCCAAATGCCCGTGCGCAGCGCATTGCATTTGCTCGAGTCCGAAGGGCTGGTCGTCGTCATCGAAAAGAGTGGCACCTATGTTGCGTCGCCGACTACCAGCGATCTCCGCGAAATTTTCGAAATGCGGCTGGCCCTGGAGAGTACCGCGGCGTTTCTTGCAGCGAGGTCGGGCGTAACGGCAGGCCTTCGCGACGCGGCAGCAAAAATGCAGGAACTGCTTGACCGGGACGTCGCGGACATCATGCTCGAGCAACGTATCGGCTGGGTGTTTCATCAGGAGTTGTTCGCCGCCGCACGGAACGTGCGTATCTCATCGGCGTATGGTCTATTGCGAGCCCAGACCCTGGCCCTGAACGAACTCCCGCGTGGCGACGCCGAAACCGTTCGGCGCGGCACGATCGAACACCTGCACATCTTTCACGCAATCGAAGCGAACGACGGCGAGCTGGCGCGTCAGCATATGTGGAATCACATCGTTGACGGCACGCCGGCACGGATCAAACTGCTAAAGGCACGGCATGAACACGAAAAATAAAGGGCTTTCCCTCCCGATGCAAATGCTTGGCGGGCTTGTCCTGGGCGCCGCTTGCGGCCTATTTGCTCCAGGCTTTGCCGCGAAGCTGGGCTTCCTGAGCGCGATGTTCGGCCATGCGATCAAGATGGTCGTCATGCCGCTGATTTTCCTGTCGGTCACGGTCGGGGTCTTTCGTGCGGGCCGGCTTCGCGAGCGGCTCGGCAAGGTCGCACTGTCGAGTATCGGCTTCTTCGTCTTGATGACGGGTCTGGCCGCCTCGCTCGGCCTGCTGCTCAACTTCGCATTTCGACCGGGGCTCGGGGCGAGCATGGTTCAGTCCGGATCGATGCCCGCCGCGCTTGCGTCCAGTATCGACTGGACGAAATTCCTCGTCGACCTGATCCCCGCCAACATCGTCGCTGCGCTCGCCGCGGGGAATTCGCTCCCCGTGCTGGTTTTCGGGGTGATTTTCGGGGCGGCCCTGGCGGCTGCGCCGGAGCGTGCCGAGCCCGCGATTGCCGTTTTCGAGGCGCTGCTGTCGGGACTGTTCAAGATGGTCCAGTGGGTGATCGCATGGTCGCCGCTCGCGATCTTTGCCGCGATCGCGCAGTTGTTGTCGGCCAAGGGGTTCACCGGCGCGCACTCGCTTGTCGAGCTTCTGGGCGTCGCCTATCTCGGCATGGCGATTCTGGCGGTCGTCCTCACCATCGTCATTCGCGTCGCCGGTCAGTCGCCGCTCGCCGTTCTCAGGAAGGTGAAGGAGCCGCTGATCCTGGGTTTCACGACGCGTTCGTCCGAAATTACCTACCCGTTGCACCTGAAGAAGCTGGTCGAATTGGGCGTGCCCCATGGCGTGGCGTCCACGATCTTGCCGCTGGCCTACATTTTCAATCGCGACGGCGCGGTGCTTTACACGGCCCTTGCGGTCGGCTACCTGGCCGACGCCTATCACCTGGCCTGGTCCTGGCCGCTGGTGATCACGATCCTGATCCTGACGATCATCACCATCGACGGCGCGGCCAATGTGCCCTCCGGGGCGATCGTCGCCATCACCATCGTTCTCACGTCGATCGGGTTGCCGGCCGATGCGGTGCTGCTGCTGCTGGGCGTCGATGCCTTTTTCGACATGGGGCGGACCGCCCTCAACGTCTACGGGAGCACGGCCGCCGCCGCTGTTGCGGTGAGGCTGTCCGGTTCGGACAGTATCGCCGCGGAAACCGTACCCCGGCAGGCAAGCGTGTAGGGGCTTCGGAAGCGACGGGCGGTGCGCGTTTCAATGTCGCGCCTGCCCATTATCAGGCGCTGGCGTACGTCTATTCGAACCTTGAGGCAGGCGGGAAAAGCAGGATGGAATGAACGTACGTTCTTATCAAGTTTCAGTTGGTGGAGCGACGTATTTTTTGCCGGAGAAACATGATGATTGGTTCAGAGTCCGCAGCTTTTTTCATGCTGCGCCTAGGCACGCCGCATCCTTCGTGGGCATTCACTGACGACAGCAACATGCTCGGCATCGGCGATTGCGACGGCGTGATGAGTGCCATGTTCGAACTGGATCGCAACCAGGTCGCGCGGATCAGAAGACTGGGTCAGTCGGTGGAGCGAATTACGTGTACGTGCGAACGCGCTGGCCGGGAGCTGCACTTTTATCTCCATGGCAGGCAGGTATCCCAAGGCGTGTGGGTCGGCGTCGCGTCGGCCGATCCCGACTATCTTCCGACTGACGAGATGATCGCGACATGGGAAGTACCGAAGCCCGACGATGCGTTCAGGTCGACGGGCGCGGGTGCGGACCTGATCGCATCGCTTAGCCCGGCCTAAACTGCGATCACAGATTGTCGGGCGTACACCGTTCAATGCATGTGGTTCTGGCACACACCAACCTCGGATCGCCAGAACCGTTTTGCTGGCCAGGGCATCGGCCAGCGCTTTTTATTCCTTGAGTCGATTGCATCGGCTCGCTTGCGTCACGCTCACGGATCGGGGGCGTGACGTGCTGCACCGAAGTCCCCGTCGAAACCCGGCTGGCGCCGCCGCGCCACGCCGGGTACGCGCTCCCGCACGAATCCCGCCGGCCCATGACAACGACCCTGACCTTCCTCCCCGTCACGCAAGCCGACGCCGACACCCTCGTCGCGATCCGCATCGCTGCGATGCGCGACAGCCTCGAGCGCATTGGCCGTTTCGATCCGCAGCGTGCGCGCGACCGGTTTCTCGCGTCGTTCGACCCGGCGCTCTGCCGTTTCATCGAATCCGACCATTCGCGTGCGGGCTTCTACACGCTTCGCCCGATGGCGGATCACTGGTTGCTCGACCACCTGTATATCGTACCGGCGCATCAGGGCAAGGGTATCGGCGCCGCCGTGCTGCGCGAAATCTTTGCTGCCGCCGACGAACGACGGATGCCGGTTCGCGTCGGCGCATTGCGCGGCAGCGACTCGAACCGCTTCTACGAACGGCACGGCTTCGTGCGAACCGATGAAGCGGAATGGGACATCTACTATCGGCGCGAACCGGGCACGGCAGCGACGTAGCGTTCGCGTGATGCATTCCGGTTGAAATCGACACGCACGTATTAGCGTTTTCACCCATGCGGAAAACGCGAAGTCGGCCGATGTTGCAGAGAGGGCGTAAATAATTGATCCGAGGCCGATTATGACGACATCTGCAACAAACGGCGTGAATGCCGTGCCGCCCGAAACGTCCGACACCGCAGCCGCATCCGTTGAAGTGCCCCGCGTCCCGTCGATCCTGCTGGTTGACGACGAACCGAACGTGCTGTCGGCGCTCAGGCGCGTATTTCGGCCCACCGGCTACGACATCGTGACCGCCGACAGCGGCGAGACGGCGCTCGAGATCCTGGCGTCGACCGACATCGACCTGATCGTGTCCGACATGCGGATGCCGCACATGAGCGGCGCGGAATTCCTGGCGCGTGCACGGGCGCTGTACCCGGACACGATGCGCATCTTGCTGACCGGCTATGCGGAACTCGCGTCGGTCGTGCAGGCCGTCAACGAAGGCGGCGTGTATCGCTACCTGAACAAGCCGTGGGACGATCACGACCTGCTGCTGACCATCGAGCAGGCGCTGGAACAGCGCCGTCTGCGTCGCGAAGCGGCCCGGCTGGCGGCGCTGACGGCGGCGCAGAACGAAGCGCTGCGCCGTTTCAATACGGACCTCGAAACGCAGGTTCGCGCGCGCACCGAGGAACTCGGCCAGACGGTGATGTTTCTCGAAGCGGCGCAAAGCGACCTGAAAAGCAGTTTCACGGCGATGGTTCAGGTGTGCGCGAGCATGATCGAGCTGCGCTGCGGGGCCGCGAGCGGGCATGCGATGCGGGTGGGCGAAATCGCGCGCCGGCTCGCGCTGGCGTCCGGGATGAGCGAACTGCATGCGCAGGACGTCTACTTCGCGGGGCTGTTGCACGGCATCGGCAAGCTGTCGCTGCCGGACGAATTGCTGCACAAGCCGCTCGCGCGGATGACGACGGACGAGCACCGCGTGTTTCAGGAGCATCCGTTGCGTGCGCAGATGGTGCTGACGCCGGTCGCCCAGTTGCACAAGGTCGCGTCGATCGTGCTGCACCAGTACGAGCGCTTCAACGGCCGCGGCACGCCGGACGGGCTGGTCGGCGATGCGATCCCGGTCGGGTCGCGGATCGTCGCGATCGCGCGCGACTTCGAAGGGTTGCGCCACGGCGAAATCGGTGCGCCGCATTCGATCGAGCAGGCGATCGACGTGTTGCGCTCGCAGGCGAGCGTGCGTTACGACCCGCAACTGGTTGCAGGCTTCATCGAGTTGATGCGTGACCCGGCGAGCCTCGGCATCGCGGCGTCCGTCGCGGAAATCCGGTCGGCGCAACTGCGTGAAGGGATGGAGCTCGCCGACGATCTGCGCACGCATCGCGGCGTGTTGCTGATGACGAAAGGCAGCGTGATGTCCGCGCATCAGATCGAGCTCGTGCGTCGCTTCGAAACGCGGGAGGGCACGCCGTTCGACATTCTCGTGCTGGCCGGGCCGGCCGCGCAGGCGCACGCACTCAGCGCAGGCGTGCCGCCGGCCTGACGTCGAACGTCGGCCTGATGGCCGCGGGACGGGTGCTTGCCCCCGCCGCGGCGATGCACTCAACCCGTTGCGGGCACCCGATCATGCATGGCATCTACAACCTTCCGCTCGTCGTGCTGTCGCTCGCGATCGCGACGCTGGCGTCGTATACGACGCTCGACCTCGCCGCGTTCATCTCGCTGCTCGACGATCCGAAGCTCAAGCGTGCGTGGCTCGGCGGCGGCGCGGCGGCGATGGGCACCGGAATCTGGTCGATGCATTTCGTCGGCATGCTCGCGTTTTCGTTGCCGGTGCCGCTCGGCTACGCGTGGCAGGAAACCGGCGCGTCGCTGGCGATCGCGGTGCTCGTATCGTATTTCGCGCTGAACGTCGTCACGCGCGCACGGCTGGGCTGGCGGCGGCTGTGCATGGGCGGCGTGCTGATGGGCGGCGGGATCGCCGGCATGCACTACACGGGGATGGCCGCGATGCACATGCAGCCCGGCATTCGCTACGATGCCGGGCTGTTCGCTGCATCGATCGGCATCGCGGTGATCGCATCGACGGCCGCGTTGTGGATTGCACAGGCGTTGCGCATGCAGCAGGCGCGCCACGCGACCGCGCAACGTATCGGCGCGGCCGTCATCATGGGCCTCGCGATTACCGGCATGCACTACACGGCGATGGCGGCCGCGCATTTCGCGCCGGATGCGCGGTGCGGCGCCGCGAACGGCGTCGACGCGCCGTGGCTCGCGACCACCGTCGCGTTGTTTACGATGGCGACGCTGGTCGTCACGCTGCTGGTGTGCCGCTTCGATGCGCGCACGACTTTCCTGCGCGGGATGACCGACACGCTCGAACGGCTCGTGCGGGTGCGAACCGGTGAACTCGAACGCGCGCTGTACAGCTACGAGCAAACGACGCAGATGCTGCAACGCACGCGGGAGAACATGGCGGCCGAGATCGACGAGCGCAAGGCCGCGCACGCGCTGCTCGAACAGGAGAAGGACGAACAGCGGCGCCTGCTGCATGCGCTCGAGGAAACCCACGAGCAGTTGCTGCAGTCGGAGAAACTCGCGTCGATCGGCCAGCTCGCGGCCGGCGTCGCGCACGAGATCAACAATCCGATCGGCTTCGTCAGCGCGAACCTCAATACGTTGAAGACGTGGGTGCGCAGCCTGCTCGACGTGGTCGCCGCGCATGAAGCCGCGCTGCCGCAGCTCGATCCGGCTACCCGCGATGCGCTGACGGCCGTGCACCGCGCGGCGGATCTCGACTACGTCCGCGACGAGATCGCGATGCTGATCGACGAGTCGATCGACGGCGCGCTGCGCGTGCGACGCATCGTGCAGGACCTGCGCGATTTTTCCCGGCCGGCCAGCGACGAATGGAGCGTGGTCGATCTGCATGCGGGCCTCGAGAGCACGCTCAACGTCGTCCACAACGAGCTCAAGTACAAGGCCGACATCGTGCGCGATTACGGCGATGTCCCGCACGTCGAATGCCTGCCGTCGCAATTGAACCAGGTATTCATGAACCTGCTGGTCAACGCGGCGCAGGCGATTCCGGAGCGCGGCGTGATCACGATCCGCACGTCGTGCGACGGCGATCAGGTGTCGATCGCGATCAGCGATACCGGTGCCGGCATGACGCCCGACGTCGTCCGGCGGATCTTCGATCCGTTCTTCACCACGAAACCGGTCGGGCAGGGCACGGGGCTCGGGCTGTCGGTATCGCACGGCATCGTCGAGCGTCATCGCGGCACCATCGACGTGACCAGCGAGCCGGGGCGCGGCACGACGTTCCGGATACGGTTGCCGGTTCGGCGTGCCGGCGAGCGCACGAACGGGGCAGCGCTGGAGCAGCGGGTTTGACGTCGTGACGGCGGCCGCTCGCGAGCGGCCGCTGCGAGCGTCATGCGTCACGCCAATCGCTTGCGGCGCTGACGACGAAAGAAATGCCAGAACATCGCGGTCGCGTCCGGCCCCTTGGCGGAATGGAACGGCTCGCTCGGGTCCCCGCCGC
>NZ_JACFYV010000229.1:0-10171 GCF_016759955.1 Burkholderia sp. KCJ3K979 | reverse complement strand
GGATAATCGCCTTGATCTCGATCAATAAAGAGCCTGCGCCGCCTTCGCGGCCGGCCGGCACGATTGGCTGGCGTGCGCGCATCGCCGCGTGGGCACGCGGACCGACCCTCGCCCGCGACATCACCCTGGTGCTGATCGTCAAGCTGATCCTCCTGATGTCGCTCAAATACGCATTCTTCAATCATCCGCAGGCCGAGCACATGTCGTTGCCGCCTGCCGCCGTCGCCGAGAAGCTGCTCTCGGTGCCGGCGCCCGCCTCTACCGAGGGAGACCACCATGATAAGTAGTGAAGTCGTCGATCTGTCACGCCTACAGTTCGGCATCACGGCGCTCTACCACTTCCTGTTCGTGCCGCTGACGCTCGGCCTGTCCTGGCTGCTCGTCATCATGGAAGCCGTCTACGTGATGACCGGCAAGCAGGTCTACAAGGACATGACCCAGTTCTGGGGCAAGCTGTTCGGGATCAACTTCGCGATGGGCGTGACGACCGGCATCACGCTCGAATTCCAGTTCGGCACGAACTGGTCGTACTACTCGCACTACGTCGGCGACATCTTCGGCGTGCCGCTCGCGGTCGAAGGCCTGATGGCGTTCTTCCTCGAATCGACGTTCGTCGGCCTGTTCTTCTTCGGCTGGAACCGCCTGTCGAAGGTCAAGCACCTGATCGTCACGTTCCTCGTCGCGCTGGGCTCGAACCTGTCGGCGCTGTGGATTCTCGTCGCGAACGGCTGGATGAACAACCCGGTCGGCGCCGAGTTCAACTACCAGACGATGCGCATGGAGATGACGAGCCTGTTCGACGTGCTGTTCAACCCGGTCGCGCAGGTGAAGTTCGTGCACACGGTGTCGGCCGGCTACGTGTCGGCGGCGATGTTCGTGCTCGGCGTGTCGTCGTGGTACCTGCTGAAGAAGCGCGACGTCGACTTCGCGCTGCGCTCGTTCGCGGTCGCGGCCGGCTTCGGCCTCGCGGCAACGCTCTGCGTGATCGTGCTCGGCGACGAATCTGGCTATACGACCGGCGAAGTGCAGAAGATGAAGCTCGCCGCGATCGAATCCGAATGGGAAACCCAGCCGGCGCCCGCGTCGTTCACGCTGATCGGCATCCCGAACCAGGAGGAACAGCGCACCGACTACGCGATCAAGATCCCGTACGCGCTCGGCCTGATCGCGACGCGCTCGATCGACGAACCGGTGATCGGCCTGCGCGATCTCGCGAAGCACAGCGAGGAGCACATCCAGAGCGGGATGATCGCGTACGGCGCGCTGCAGAAGCTCAAGCAGGGCGACACGAGCGACGCGACCCGCGCGCTGTTCGACCAGCACAAGCAGTATCTCGGCTACGGGCTGATGCTCAAGCAGTTCACGCCGAACGTGACCGACGCGACGCCCGAGCAGATCAAGGCCGCCGCGAAGAAGACGATCCCGCCCGTCGCGCCGGTGTTCTTCTCGTTCCGGATCATGGTGTTCCTCGGCTTCCTGTTCGTCGCGACGTTCGTTGCCGCGTTCTGGTTCTGCGCGCGGCGGCAACTGCTGCAGGACAACCGCCGCTGGTTCCTGCGCTACGCGGTGTGGGCGATCCCGCTGCCGTGGATCGCGATCGAATTCGGCTGGATCGTCGCCGAGCTCGGCCGCCAGCCGTGGACAATCGCCGGCGTGCTGCCGACGCACCTGTCCGCGTCGAGCCTGCAGCCGAGCGACCTGTACCTGAGCCTCGCCGGCTTCATCCTGTTCTACACCGCGCTGTTCGTCATCGAGATCAAGCTGATGTTCAAGTACGCACGCCTCGGCCCGTCGTCGCTGCATACCGGCCGCTATCACCACGAGCTCGCCGCTGCCGGCGAGCGGGCCGCGGTCTGAGCACGCCCTCGCAACCGAACAAGGAATCGCTATGGACTATGCAACTCTCAAGCTGATCTGGTGGCTGCTCGTCGGCGTGCTGCTGATCGGCTTCGCCGTCACCGACGGCTTCGACATGGGCGCGACCGCGCTGCTGCCGTTCCTCGGCAAGACCGACGAGGAGCGCCGCATCATCGTCAACACGGTCGGCGCGACCTGGGAAGGCAACCAGGTGTGGCTGATCACGGCCGGCGGCGCGATGTTCGCGGCCTGGCCGCTCGTCTATGCGGCGTCGTTCTCCGGCTTCTACTTCGCGATGCTGCTCGTGCTGTTCGCGCTGTTCTTCCGGCCGGTGGGCTTCGACTACCGCAGCAAGCGGCCGGACCCGCGCTGGCGCGCGGGCTGGGACTGGAGCCTGTTCGCCGGCGGCTTCGTGCCGGCGCTGGTGTTCGGCGTCGCGTTCGGCAACCTGCTGCAGGGCGTGCCGTTCAAGTTCGACAGCGACCTGCGCGTGACCTACTACGGCGGCTTCTGGGCGCTCTTGAACCCGTTCGCGCTGCTGTGCGGGCTCGTCAGCCTCACGATGCTCGTCGCGCACGGCGCCGCGTTCATCAAGATGAAGACCGACGGCGTGATCGCGCGCCGTGCGTCGATCGCGCTGCGCGTCGCGTCGTTCCTCGCGGTCGTGCTGTTCGTGCTGGCCGGTGTGCTGGTGGCCTCCTATATCGGCGGCTTCCACATCACCCATGCGGCGCCGACCGACACCGTCGCGAACCCGCTGCTCAAGGACGTCGCCGCCGGTTCGGGCCTGTGGCTCGCGAACTACGGCGACTATCCGTGGATGATCGCGGCGCCCGTCGTCGGGATCGCGGGCGGCGTGCTGGCGCTGCTGCTCGCCGGCTCGAAGCAGGAGAAGACGGCGTTCTTCTGCACGGGCCTGATGATCACCGGCGTGATCCTGACCGCGGGCTTCTCGATGTTCCCGTTCATCATGCCGTCGTCGCTGGACCCGCGCAGCAGCCTGACCGTATGGGATTCGACGTCGAGCCACATGACGCTGCAGGTGATGCTGTTCGCGGTGATCGTGTTCCTGCCGATCGTGCTGCTCTACACGAGCTGGGTGTATCGCGTGATGCGCGGCAAGGTCACGCACCAGACGCTCGAAGAGAACACGCACTCGATGTATTGATGCATTGAACCGGGCCGGGGTGCGCGGGCGCCCTCGCCCACCGTTTCGCAAGGAGTCGGATCATGTGGTATTTCAGCTGGATTCTCGGTATCGGTGTCGCGCTGTCGTTCGGTATCGTCAACGCGATGTGGCTCGAAGCGCGGCAGAAGACGCAGGAAGCGCCCGTGCGTGCGCGGCGCGACTGACGCACCGGCGCTGACACGGGATACGCGCGCGGCCAATCGCGCGCCGTCGCCGCCCGGAAGGGAAAAGAACCTCGCTTCGCGCGAGGTTTTTTTTCGTCCTGGCCGCGCTGGCAGGCGTCGCCCGTCGATGCCAATTTAGCGCCAGATTGATACCACTTGAATACCAATAAAAGGTTTCATAAGATCGTTGGACACGGCCGCTGACAGGCCGAATCCTTCTGGGTGGGGGAGACATGCGAATCCCGTGTGTGGCGTGCGCCTGCGCGCCATCTCGACGTCCGTGCGCCACGGCGCGCGCCGTCGTCGCGCTCATGCGCGGCCAACCGAGCGCCGCCGGCCGTGGCCGCCTCGTCGCCGCGGCGAACGCCATGGACCGCCGATGAATCCGCGCACGCCGCCGCGCCGCTCCGATCGGCACGCATGCCCGCCGCCCGTTCCGTAACGCACGCTCCCGCGTGCCGAATGCACGTGGTGCAGCCGCATCGCCCCGCGTGCCGGTATCTCCCGCAGCTCCACTGAAAGACCCGATCGCAGCGACGTCGCGTGACGGCGCCGCCATGCCCTCTTTTTCTCAGGAGTTCGAATTGAAGCGTACCTTGCCATCCCTCATTGCCGGCCTGTTGATCGCGGTGCTGTCGCCGGCTGCGATCGCCGCGGCACCGGCGTCGGCCGCCACTGGCGCGAACGCCGGCAGCGCGCAAGCGGCCGCCGCACAAGCAGCCAGCCTCGCGACGGTGCTGTCGAACGGCCTCGCGTTGCGCGTCGCCGTCGACAACAACCATGCGGCCGCGGCCGGCGTGCCGTGCGCCGATCTCGGCGCCGACGGCGCGGCCTGCGCGACCGGCCGCCTGATCCTGCAGAACCGCGGCCACCAGGCGATCGCCGACGGCGGCTGGAAGCTCTACCTGCACAGCATCCGCCGCCTGCTGCGGATCGACCGGCCCGGCTTCGCGCTGCGGCGGCTCACCGGCGACCTGTACGAACTGACGCCGCAGCCGGGCTCGGTGCGGCTCGCGCCCGGCGAGCGCATCGAGCTGCCGTTCGTCGCCGAATACTGGCTGCTGCGCTACAGCGACGTGATTCCGCGTCCGTACGTCGTCGTCGACGGCGCGCCGCCGGCCGTGCTGCGCTACAACGACACCGACAACGAGCTGCGCTACGTCGAATCGCTGCCGGCCGACGCGCAGAACAACTCGACCGGCAACGCGCCGCCGGTGGCCGCACGACCCGATCCGGGCCGCGCGCTGCCGAGCGTGAAACGCGAACTGCCGCTGCCCGGCACGCTCGAGCTGCGCGGCGTCGAACTCGCGCTGCCGGATCTGCCGGACGCGCAGGTCGCGGCGCTGCACGAGCGCGCGACGACCCTCGGGCTCGATGGCGCAGGCGTGCCGGTGCGCGGCTTCGTCGCGCCGCGCCGGCTGCCGGCCGACATCGCGACACCCGGCGGCTATCGGCTCGCGATCGGGCCGCGCGGCGTGCTGATCGAAGGCTACGACCGCGCGGGCCTCTACTACGGCGTGCAGACGCTCTACTCGCTCGCGCCGGCCGGCGGCGGCCCGATCCCGGCGATGCTCGTCGAGGATGCGCCGCGCTTCACGCATCGCGGCATGCACGTCGACCTCGCGCGCAACTTCAAGCAGCCGGCGACGCTGCGCCGCCTGATCGACCAGATGAGCGCGTACAAGCTCAATCGCCTGCACCTGCATCTGTCCGACGACGAAGGCTGGCGTATCGAGATTCCGGGCCTGCCCGAGCTGACCGAGATCGGCTCGCGCCGCTGCCACGACCCGAGCGAGACGCGCTGCCTGCTGCCGCAGCTCGGCTCCGGCCCCGACAACCGCTCGGGCGGCGGCTACCTGACGCGCGACGACTACGTGGCGCTCGTGCGCTATGCGGCCGCGCGCTTCGTGCAGATCATCCCCGAGATCGACATGCCCGCGCATGCACGCGCGGCCGTCGTGACGATGGAGGCGCGCTATCGGCGGCTGCATGCGGCGGGCCGCGAGCAGGAAGCGAACGCGTACCGGCTGCTCGACCCGCAGGACACGACGAACCTGACGACGGTGCAGTTCTATGATCGGCGCAGCGACCTGAACCCGTGCGTGCCGGGCGCGCTCAACTTCGCGTCGAAGGTGATCCGCGAGATCGCGGCGATGCACGCGGACGCGCAGGCGCCGCTGCAGACCTGGCACTACGGCGGCGACGAGGCGAAGAACATCTTCCTCGGCGGCGGCTTCCAGGCGCTCAACGGCACCGATCCGAACAAGGGGCGCATCGATCTCGCCGCGCAGGACAAGCCGTGGGCACGGTCGCCGGCTTGCACGGCGCTGCTCCAGCGCGGCGAGATCAAGTCGATCGACGAGCTGCCGACGCGTTTCGCGAAACAGGTGAGCGCGGCGGTCAACGCGAACGGGATCGGCACGATGGCCGCGTGGCAGGACGGCATCAAGCATGCGAACGGGCCGCAGGATTTCAGCACGCGCCACGTGATGGTGTCGCTGTGGGACACGATCTTCTGGGGCGCGTCGGACAGCGCGCGCGACCTGAGCGGCAAGGGCTACCAGACGGTGCTCGCGCTGCCCGACTACCTGTACTTCGACTTCCCGTACACGCTCAATCCGCGCGAGCGCGGCTACTACTGGGGCTCGCACGCGACCGACGAGTACAAGGTGTTCTCGCTCGCGCCGGAGAATCTGCCGCAGAACGCCGAAGTGATGGGCGACCGCGACGGCAACCCGTTCGAGGTGACGGGCACGGGCCCCGCGCCGCGCATCGAAGGCATGCAGGGCCAGGCGTGGGGCGAGGTGATGCGCAACGACACCTTCCTCGAATACATGACCTATCCGCGGCTGCTCGCGCTGGCCGAGCGCGCGTGGCACCGGGCCGACTGGGAGCTGCCGTATGCGGCCGGCGTGCGCTTCAAGCGCGGCGACACGCATCATGTCGACATCGCCGCGCTGCAGCGCGACTGGGCCGGCTTCGCGACGCTGCTCACGCAACGCGAATTGCCGAAGCTGGAGCGCGCCGGGGTCGGCTACCGGAAGCCGACCTTCACGCTGACGAATCCGTGAACGGGTGAACGGCCAGGCAGTTGAGCGGCAGGCGATGCGGACCCACGCATCGCTTATCGCACACTTATCGCACACGGCCTTCGCCAAAGCAAAAACGGCTTGCGACGCACACGTCGCAAGCCGTTTTCCTTTGACCTCTGTTGACCGCCGGCCCGTATCCGCCGCGCGGATCGATCAGGCCGGCCTCACCGCATCACGCCGGTTGTGCCGCCGCCCCGCCGCCCGACGGCGGCAGGCGCGCGCCGAGCTGTTCGGCATAGCGTGCCGCCGCGTTGCCGCAGACGATGTGGAACGTATCGAGCGACACCCATGCGACGTCGAGCGCGCCGAGACGCTCGCGATCGACCGCCGACGGGTCGCGCACGACCACGCGCAGGCGCGTGGTGGCCACCGCATCGAGCGACGCGACGTTGGTCGCCCCGCCGAACACCGCGAGCCAGCGGGTCGGCTCCGGATCGAGCGGGCCGGCGGCCGCGCCCGTGACGGGCTGCGCGGCCGCGGCCGGCGCGGCCGATGCGGCACCGGTCGCGCCGCCGCCGATCGCGGCACGCATCTCGTCGGCAATGATGTCGGCCTCGGGCCCGATGATCACCTGCACGCTGTTGCCGCCGCGCTTGAGCACGCCGCGTGCGCCGATCGACTTCAGTTCCGGCTCCGATACCTTTTCCGGATCGACGACGGTCAGGCGCAGGCGCGTCGTGCATGCGTCGACGACCGACAGGTTGCCGGCGCCCCCGAGTGCGGCGATGTAGCGTTGCGCACGCGGTGCGGCAGCCGTTGCGGCCGCGCCCGCGGCCGGTGCGACGAAGCCGCCCGACGCGTACGATTCCGTGGCCGCGTCGGTCGCGGCCGGCTCGCGGCCCGGCGTGGCCATGTTGAACTTGCGGATGAAGAAGCGGAACAGCCCGTAGTACGCGACGCCGTACGCGATGCCGAGCGGAATCGCGATCCAGCCCTTCGTCGACAGCCCGTAGTTCAGCACGTAGTCGATCGCGCCGGCGGAGAACGTGAAGCCGAGCTTCACGCCGAGAATCTGGCAGATCGCGAGCGACAAGCCCGTCAGCACCGCATGGATCACGTACAGCACCGGCGCGAGGAACATGAAGCTGAACTCGATCGGCTCGGTCACGCCGGTCAGGAACGACGTCAGCGCCATCGAGAACAGCAGGCCGCCGACCATCGCGCGGCGCTCCTTCGGCGCCTCGTGCAGCATCGCGAGACACGCGGCCGGCAGGCCGAACATCATGATCGGGAAGAAGCCGGCCATGAAGGTGCCCGCGGTCGGGTCGCCCGCGAAGAAGCGGTGCAGGTCGCCGTGCACGATCTCGCCGCCGGCGGGCGGCGTGAAGTTGCCGAACACGAACCACGCGAGCGAGTTGATGATGTGGTGCAGGCCGGTGACGAGCAGCAGGCGGTTCAGGAAGCCGAACACGAACGCACCGATCGCGCCCGCCGTCGTCAGCCACTGGCCGGCCGCGTCGATCGCATGCTGGATCGGCTGCCACACGTACCCGAACGCGATGCCCAGTATCACGCAGACCAGCCCGGTGATGATCGGCACGAAGCGCTTGCCGCCGAAGAACGCGAGGTAGTCCGGCAGCTTGATGTCCTTGTAGCGGTTGTACAGCAGGCCCGCGACGACACCCGCGATGATCCCGGACAGCACGCCCATGTTCAGCTTGGGATCGATGTCCTTCATGATCGCGGTTTCGATCAGGTAACCGATCGCGCCCGCGAGCGCCGCCACGCCGTTGTTGTCCTTCGCGAAGCCGACCGCCACGCCGATCGCGAACAGGAGCGGCAGGTTGTCGAAGATCGCGCCGCCGGCGTCGGCGATCATCTTGATGTTGAACACGTCCGGCTGGCCGAGCCGCAGCAGGATGCCGGCGACCGGCAATACCGCGATCGGCAGCATCAGCGCCCGGCCCAGGCCCTGTATTTTCAGAAACGGATTCCCGTTCATTCAGTCCTCCAATCCTTGTCTCGTCGTTAATCGTCGTTGACCTACTTGCCTTCGTCGTGAAACGCGCCGCGAACCTGCCGTCGACGCTCAGTCGAGCGGCCAGACCTCGCGGCTTGCTGCCCTTACCGCCTGTGCCGAGTCGAGCGCGAGCAGATCCTGCGCGCGCTGACGGCACAACTGGTAATCGAGACGGCGCACACGCGCCTTGATGCCCGGCACCGACACCGGGTCGACCGACAGTTCGGTCACGCCGAGGCCCACCAGGACCGGCACCGCGAGCGGATCGCCGCCGAGCGCGCCGCATACGCCCACCCACTTGCCGTGCTTCGCGGCGCCGCGCACCGCGATGTCGATCAGGCGCAGCACGGCCGGATGCAGGCCGTCGGACTGCGCGGCCAGGTCGGCCTGGCAGCGGTCCATCGCGAGCGTGTATTGCGTGAGGTCGTTGGTGCCGATCGACAGGAAATCCGCGTGCTGCGCGAGCTGGTCGGCCAGCAGCGCGGCCGACGGCACCTCGATCATCACGCCGACCTCGATCGGCTCGGTGCGGCCCTGCGCGCGCGCGAATTCGTCGATGCGCTTGCGCAGCCGCACGAGTTCGCCCGCATCGGTCACCATCGGCAGCAGAATGCGCACCGCGCCGAACGGCTTCACCGCGAGCAGGCCCTGCAACTGATCGTCGAGCAGATCGGGGCGCACCTGCGCGAGACGGATGCCGCGCAGGCCGAGCGCCGGGTTCGGTTCGGGCGGCAGCGTCAGGTAGTCGACTTCCTTGTCCGCGCCGACGTCGAGCGTGCGGATGATCGCCGTGCGGCCCTGCAGCGCGTCGACGATCGACTGGTAGCTCTGCTGGTGCTCGACCGCCGTCGGCGCGGCCTGGCGATGGATGAACATCAGTTCGGTGCGCAGCAGGCCGACCGCGTCCGCGCCGTTGTCGACCGCGGTGTTCGCATCGTCGAGCGTCGCGATGTTCGCGGCGACCTCGATCGCGCGGCCGTCGATGGTCGCGGCCGCCTCGCCGGCCTGTTGCCGGTTCGCCTCGCGCACGCCGTCCAGGCGCTGGCGCTCGTGCTGCGCGCGCTCGACGTCGAGCGCGGTCGGCGCGTGTTCGAGCCGGCCCGCGCTCGCATCGACGACCACCTGCGTGCCGTCCGGAATCGCGTACAGCGCATCGCCGACCGCCACCAGCGCCGGGATGCCCAGCTGCCGCGCGATGATCGCCGCGTGCGACGTCGCGCCGCCGCGCGCCATCACGAGCGCGGTCACGCGTTCGCGATCGAGCGACGACAGGTCGGACGGCGTGAATTCCTCGGCCGCGAGCACGGCTTCGTCGGGCAGCACACGCGGGGCGCCGCTCGTGTGGCCGAGCGCGCGCAGCACGCGCTTCTCGATGTCGCGCAGATCGGCCGCGCGTTCGGCGAGCAGCGCGTCGTCGAGCTTCGACAGCGTGTCGATCTGCGTACGGATCGTCGCGCGCCATGCGAAGCCCGCGCCCTTGCCGAGGCTGATCAGGTCGCGCGCCGCGTCGACCAGCATCGGGTCTTCCAGCAGCACGCGATGCACCGCGAAGATGCCCGCCTCGCCGACCGCGCCGCGCGCCGACGCGCTGCGAACCGTTTCGGTAAGTTCGGCGTCGACCGTCTTCAGCGCCTGATCGAGCCGGCGGCTTTCCGTGGCCGGTGTGCCGGTCGCCTGCTCGGGCGGCACGATATCCGCATCGTCGAGACGCACCAGCGTGCCGACCGCGATGCCGGGCGCCGCGCACACGCCGGCGAGCGTGTTCGGGTCGAGCGTCGCGCCGGGTGCGTGCGCGATGGCTTGCGGCGCGGGCGATTTCAGCCGCGCCGGCTTTTCTTCCACTTCGCCGTGCGCTTCGCGCAGCAACTCGCGCTCGACCGCATCGACGGCCTGTTGCGCATGCGCGCCG
>NZ_JACFYV010000228.1:0-10243 GCF_016759955.1 Burkholderia sp. KCJ3K979 | reverse complement strand
GGCGGCGGCCGCGATGGCGGTCGGCGCCCGCCGCCGCCGCTGCCGAACGGGCTTGCGGTCCAGATCCACTACAGCAACGCGCGCGCGCAAGGCGAAATGCGTCTGGGCGACGCGTGGCGCGTGAAACCGAGCGACGTGCTGCTGGCGGAGCTGCGTGCGGCGTTCGACGGCAGCGTCGTCGAAATCACGTACTGACCGCGCGCTGTTTCGACGGCTGTCGCGCATAGGCGGCCCGTCGCATCGCCATCGTGCGGTGCGGCGGGCCGTTTTGACGTCGTCCAAGGGTAATCGGGCGCTTGGGCTTGCCCTCCGGACGCTATACAATCCCGCGCTAACCGTCCGAACGCGGCGCCTGCCGCGGGTTCGCACGGCGAGCGGCGCCGGCAGTGCGCGCGTAAACAGGGGCGGATCGATGCGGCGTGCGGCGACCTGCGGCAGGGCAGGCCCGCGGATCAGGATGCCGTGGAACGGCCCGCCGCGACGATAAAAACGGATTGTCACCACATGACCATGGCCAATGGGAACCCGACGCAGCGGATCCTCGTGATCCGGATTGATTTTCTGGGCGACATGCTGTGCACGACGGCGTTTCTCCGCGCGCTGAAGGCGCGCTGGCCGGGCGCGGAGCTACATGTGGTCGCGAACCGCTACAACGCGGCCGCGCTGGCCGGAAACCCGGACGTGCACACGATCCACACCTACGTGTACAGCCGCCAGTGCGAGCGCAACGACCGTCCCGGGCGGATGCGCGCATTCTTCGACCGGCTGCGACTCGTGCGCCGCCTGCGCCGCTTGCGGTTCGACCTCGTGATCGTGCCGAACGGCGGCATGCATCGCAGCAGCATGCAGTTCGCGCGCCAGCTTCGCGCGAAGGATTGCCGCTGGCACGATGCCGAGACCGAATTCGACGATCGCAAGCCCGAGCATGTCGCGCAGCGGCCGATGTGCCACGAGGCGTTGTCGGGTTTCCGCTTGGTGCCCGAACTCGGCTGCGCCGATCTCGATGGTCTCGAACTGTCGGTCCATCCCGATCGTGCGCGGCAGGAAGCGTGGCATCGCCTGCTCGGCGCGCGCACGAAGCCGCGCGTCGGGCTGTTCGTGTCGAACAAGGCGGTCGAGCGCCGCTGGCCCGCCGACCGCTGGCGCGACCTCGGCGAGCGGCTTGCCCCCGTCGCGGATGTGATCGTGTTTCGCGATCCGGCCATCGGTCAGGCCATCGAGGGCGAGGGATGGCGCGACGTGAATGCGCGGCATGTCGCGCCGTCGTCGGTCGCCGATCTCGTGGCGGCCGCGAGCCTGCTCGATGCAATCGTCTCGGCCGACAGCGCGCCCGTCCATCTTGCGTCGGCGCTCGGCGTACCGGTGGCCGCCCTGTTCGAGGACCGTCCCGAGAAATACCTGCGCTGGCATCCGATAGGCGTGCCGCACGTGATCCTGCGCGCGGGTCGGACCGTCGATGCGATCGGTGTCGATGCGGTCGAGCGTGCGGTGCGCCACCTGCTGTCGCAGGCCGGCCAACGCGACGAAGCGCCGGCCGCCGCGGCGCGCGTGCAGCCGGCCGCCGCCACGGCGCCCACGATCGCGACGATCGCTTCGTAGCGCGGCACGAACGGCCCGCTCGCGTACCGCGCGACACGTCACGATCGGGCCGCATCGTGGCCGCTTCCATCGCCGGCGCGCGACGCCGCGCCGGCTGCTGCAAAATCCTGTACATTGCCAGCCTTGTTCAGCCAGCCAGACGATCGCCGTGGCCCTGTTTTCTTCCGCCCGTCCGCCCAGAACCATCCTCGTTGCCGCGCCGCGCCGTATCGGCGACGTACTGTTGACGACCCCGCTCGTACGGTCGCTGAAGGCCCGCTGGCCGGACGCGCAGATCGACATGCTGGTGTTTCGCGGCACCGAGGGCGTGCTCGAGCACAATCCGGACGTGCGGCGCGTGATCGTGGTCGCGCAGCGTGCGGGATTGGGCGAGCGGCTACGCGATGCGCTGTCGATGTGGCGCCGCTACGATCTCGCATGCGCGGCGCTGAGTTCCGACCGGCCGCGTTTCTATAGCTGGTTCGCCGGCCGCAAACGGGTCGGCCTCGTCGACCCGAATCGCGTCACGTGGCTGACGCGGATGATGCTGAACGGGATCGCGATCAATCACCACGAATCTGCCCATACGGTCGTTAGTACGCTGGCACTCGCGCCGGTGCTCGGCATCGAGCCGGTGTCCGAGGTCGTCGCGCCCGGCATCGGCGATGATCCGGCGCGGCGCGCGCGTTTCGACGCGTGGCTCGCCGAGTCGCCGGCGATCCGCGCCGGCAAGCCGCTGGTCGTGCTGCATCCGTATCCGATGTTCCGTTACAAGCAATGGCGGCTCGACGGCTGGGTCGAAATGATCGGCTGGCTGCGCGAGCAGGGCTTCGCGATCGCGCTGTCGGGCGGCCCGGCCGACCGCGAGCGCGAGTATGCGGAGCAGGTCGCGACGGAGGCGGGCGGCGACGTGCTGAACCTGGTCGGCCGCCTGACGTTCGGCGAGAGCGCGGAGCTCGTGCGGCGCGCGCGGCTCTTCATCGGGCCCGACACCGGCGCGACGCACGTCGCGGCCGCGACGGGCACCGACACGATTGCACTGTTCGGGCCGTCCGACCCCGTGCGCTGGGGGCCGTGGCCGCAGCACTGGCCTGCGACCGAGAATCCGTGGGCGCTGCGCGGCTCGGGGCGGCACGGAAACGTGTGGCTGTTGCAGGGGGAGGGGGATTGCGTGCCGTGCCGCCACGAAGGCTGCGAGCGTCACGTCGACAGTCGCAGCGACTGTCTCGTCCATCTGGATGCGCAGCGCGTGAAGGCCGCAGCAGCCGAGATGTTGGGGCTGAATCCGCCGGGGCCGGCCGACGTCATCGTCGACACGTCGCGGCTGCGTCGTGCCGGGTCCGACTGACGCGCGCCTTTCTTCGTCAGCAGGAGTTTGTTTCGCGGAGCGCCGCGCGGCTCTCCGGCATCGACGGCGGATGTGCGCCGCCGCCGAACCGGGTGGGCGGGCTGCGGAACGTAGGCCGGCGTGCGTTACACGCTGCGCCGGATCGCCGACGTTTCGCGCGGCAGCGCTTCGCTGCGTTCGCCGCAACCGAGCAGGATGCCGGCCAGCAGCACGATCAGGTGCCCTTCGGCGAAATCCAGCAGCAGCGAATTCGCGAGACTGCCGATCGCGAAGATCGCGAGCCACGCGAGCAGCAGGTGTCGCGAGCGCGGATCGAGCGCGCGGCTGCCGCGCGCGATCTGCACGATCAGGTTGACGAACAGCAGCAGGCCGACCGTGCCGAGCTGCACGGCCATCAGCAGATATTCGTTGTGCGGGTTCGACGTGAGCTGGCCTTCGGCGGCCGTCTTGCCGGCCGTGAGCTTCTCGAATTCGGATTCGAGGCCGCCCGCGCCGTAACCGATCACGGGGCGCTGGCGATACAGTTCGCCCCCCTTCTTGTACCACTCGAGGCGCAGCCCGGTCGACGTGGCCGCATCGCTCTGCCGGTATTGCTGCACTTCCGTCACGACCTTCGTCAGCCGGCCGTTGTGAACCGTGCATGCCGCCACCACGAGCGCGACGCCCGCCAGTACGAGCGTGCCGGCGGCGAGCCCTGCACGCAGTGCGGACTGCCGGCGCAGCAACAGCACGAAACGTATCGCGACGACGAGGATCAGCAACAGCGCGATGACCTGTCCCGTGCGTCCCTGCAGCATCACGAACACGTTGACGAGCGACCACACGGCGATGCCCGCATAGGCGACACGGGACAGCCGCGTGCGGGTCGCCAGCGCGAGATCAGCCGCCTGGTAGAAGAGCAGCGCGCCGAACATGCCGGCCGCAATGTGGTTCTTGAACACCCAGGCGCGCGATAGCGGCAACTGGGTCGCATGCGCCGGCCCGATCCCGGTCAGCCCGAGGTAGTTAGTGGTCGACAGCAGCAGAATCACGCACAGCGTGCCGAACCAGCAGCGCCGCACGATCGGCGCCCAGTTCGAATGACGGAACGCGAGCACGGCGAACGGCAGCAGCAACAGCTTGTCGTACTTCGCGACCCAGTTCCACGCCTTGTCATGCGGCGCGACCGTATAGGTGACGCTCACGGCCAGCGCGGCCAGAATCAGCAGTGCCGCGAGCGAAGCCGGGTCGGTGACGAACGAGCGCAGGTCGCGCCAGAATTCGGGAGAGATCACGAGCGCCACGGCGAACAGCCCGCAGAACACGTTGGTCAGCGCCGTCGAGACGGGCACCATGCAGAGCGCGGCGACGGCGAAGGCGCGGGCGGCGGTCAGGCGCCGCGTGGCGGGAGCGGAAAACGAAAGCATCGGAACCTGTCGTATGGACGAATGCGGCTCGCGGACATCGTGCACCGTGCCGCGTCGCGCATCCCGGCGAGAGAGCCGGGACGAACGGCGCAGTATACGCGAAGCAGGACGGCTTTCCGTGCGGTTTTCGGGGTCGGATCAGCTGAATGCGCGCTTGATCCGCGAGCGCAACAGCGCGCGTTTGAGGCGACCTTCCACAGCCGGCGTATCGAGCGCGATCTGCGTGCCGACCGGCTCGCCGCGATGCAGGTAGTAGCGATCGAACGTCGCCTGGGTCATGCCCCATTTGTTCAGGAACTGGCGGCGGCCGTCGTTCTTGACGATCTTGCCGGTGCTCTTCTGCTGGAAGTGGTACACGAGGCTGTCGCCGACGCCGATGAAGATCCGGCACCCGGCGTCCCAGAATTTCATCGAGAAGTCGTTGTCGCTGCTCATGCCCGGCGACAGCTCGCTGCTGTAGCCGCCGATGCGGTTCCACCAGTCGCGGTGCACGAGCGTCGGCGGCCAGGTCGAGCCGAGCCAGTCCGGGCGTGCCAGCTTCGGGGTCGCGGCGACCAGGCCGGCCGCGTCGAATTGCTCGGCGTCGCGGCCGAAATTGCTGACGACCACGCACGGATTGCGCGTATCGACCGGCTCGATCATCGTGCCCGACAGCATGAACAGGTCGGTCGGCATCTGTTCGATGCGGCGCACGAGCGCCGTGTCCCAGCCCGGGCAGCAGAACATGTCGTCGTTCATGTAGACGACGTAGTCGCGCGTGGCCCGCGCGGCGGCCAGGTTGACCGCATGGCAGATGCCGATGTTGGCCGGCGACGCGGTGTGCTCGATCCCTTCGTTGCGCACCCAGTCGAGCGTGCCGTCCGAGCCGTCGTTCACGTGCACGATGATCTGGTGGTCGTACGCGGAGTGCCGGCGCAGGCTGTCGACGACGAGCTTGAGGTACGGCAGGTTGTTCCAGGTCGGAATGATGATGGAGAACATGGTGGTCGGAATTCGGTGGTCGTCGTGGCGGGCGGCGCGCGGCGCAGCCGCTCGGGCGGGCATGGGCGGTGCGCGCAACCCGGCATTGTAACGCCGGGCCGGCCGTGCGCCGGGCGCTCGCCTGGGCACGTTCGCAAGCCCGTTATTAGCGTGAACAGGCTCTAGCGTACCGGTTCGTGACCGAGCTTCAGGAACCGGTAGTACACGGTTTCCGCGTTGAACACCGCGATCATGAAGCCCGCGCGACCGTCGAGGAACCCGCGCCGCAGCACGTAAGTGCGCACGAACGCCCACGCGCCGCGGCCGAGCGCCTTGCCGAAGCCGCCGCGCTGACCGGCCGCGCGGCGCTGGCGTGCGCCGGCCGTCGAATAGGCGTCGAGCTTGCGCACGACCGTTTCGAAATCCTCGTACGAGTAGTGCATCAGCTTGCCGGCCAGGCGCTGCGCGGCGGTATCGAACACGAGGCGCTCGTGCACGAGGTCGTCCGAGAACCGCGCGGTGCCGCGCTGGAACAGCCGCGGCACCCAGTCTGGATACCAGCCGCTGTGATGGATCCACTGGCCGCAGAAGCTCGACAGCCGGTCGAGCGCATAGACCTGCGCGGCCGGCGCGCGGATCGCGTCGCGGATCGAGCGCGCGAGTTCCGGCGTGACGATTTCGTCGGTATCGAGCGAGAGGATCCAGTCGGTGCCGAGCGCGTCGAGCGCGCGGTTCTTCTGCGGGCCGAAGCCCGGCCAGTCGCGCTCGACGATCACGCGTGCGCCGTGCGCCTGCGCGATCGCGACGGTATCGTCGGTGCTGCCGCCGTCGACGACGACGACATCGTCGGCGAACGACAGCGCATCGAGACACTGCGCGAGTCGCGCGGATGCGTTGAGGGCGATGAGGGCGACGCCGAGGGTGGGTTCAGCCATGAAATCGTCGGAAAGGCGGAGAAAACGGTGAGCGGCAGTATACCTGCGGCCCGGCCGGCGGCCGCCTCACAACGGCCGTGCCGGCGAGGGCGGTACAGCTATAATGTTGAGCCCTTTTCGGCACCCGCCCGACAGGGCGCACACCCGGGCGGCCACGTGCCGGGCGCCGCATCGCGGCTCAAGAAGGATTGCCTTGGAAACCCAGAACACTCTTCGCAAACCGATGGACGGCACCGGCACCTCGCCGATGACGGTCCTCAAGCGCCTGTGGCCGTACATCCGGCCGCTCATCGGCATCGTGGTGCTCGCCGTGGTGACGATGGGCGTCGTCGCGGCCACCGAGGCCGGTATCCCGGCCCTGCTCAAGCCGCTGCTCGACCACGGCTTCGGCTCGCACGGCAGCGACAGCGCGAAATGGTACGTGCCGATCGCGGTGATCGGGCTCGCGCTGGTGCGCGGCGTGTCGCAGTACACATCGAATTACCTGCTCAACTACGTATCGAACCGCATCCTGCTGCAGCTGCGGCTCGAGATGTTCCAGCGGATGATCCATACCGGCGCGTCGTTCTTCCAGCGCGAAACCGCGAGCACGGTGATCAACGCGATCGTGTTCGAGGTCAACCAGATCCTGTCGGTGCTGACGGGCGTGATGGTCACGCTCGTGCGCGATTCGCTGACGGTGATCTTCCTGCTCGGCTACCTGTTCTACCTGAACTGGCGGCTCACGCTGATCGTCGCGGTGATCCTGCCGGGCATCGGCTGGCTCGTCAGCAAGATCAACCGCCGGCTGCGCCGCCTGAACCGCGAGCACCAGACGCTGACCAACGAGCTGTCGTATATCGTCGAGGAGACGGTCGGCGGCTACAAGGTCGTCAAGGTGCACAACGGCGAAGCGTACGAGATGGACCGCTTCACGACGATGAGCAAGCGCCTGCGCGGCTACGCGATGCGCATGACGATCTCGGGCGGCCTCGCGCAGCCGCTCACGCAGTTCCTCGCGTCGATCGCGCTCGCGGTCGTGATCACGATCGCGGTCGTGCAGTCGTCGAACGACCAGACGACGGTCGGCGGTTTCGTCGCGTTCGTCACGTCGATGCTGCTGGTGATCTCGCCGCTCAAGCACCTGATCGACGTCAACCAGCCGCTGCAGCGCGGGATGACGGCCGCCGAGCTGATCTTCGGGCTGATCGACGAGCCGGCCGAGCCGCAGGGCGGCGGGCGGCCGCTGTCGCAGGCGCGCGGCGAGATCGAGTTCCGCGCCGTGTCGTTCGACTACGGCGCGGCCGAACGGCCGACGCTCGACCGTATCTCGTTCAAGGTCGCGCCGGGTGAAATGATCGCGCTGGCCGGCCCGTCCGGGAGCGGCAAGACGACGCTCGTGAACCTGCTGCCGCGCTTCTTCGACCCGACGGACGGCACGATCCTGGTCGACGGCGTGCCGGTGTCCGACTACGATCTCCACGCGCTGCGCAGCCAGATGGCGATGGTCAGCCAGGACGTCGTGCTGTTTAACGACACGATCGCCGCGAACGTCGCCTACGGGCAGACGCCCGACCGCGCACGCGTGCAGGCCGCGCTCGAGGCCGCGAACCTCGCCGATGCGGTCGCCGCGATGCCCGACGGGCTCGATACGCTGGTCGGCGGCAACGGGATGCGGTTGTCCGGCGGCCAGCGCCAGCGGCTCGCGATTGCGCGCGCGATCTACAAGGACGCGCCGATCCTGATCCTCGACGAAGCGACGTCGGCGCTCGATTCGGAGTCGGAGCGCCACGTGCAGGCCGCGCTCGAGCGGCTGATGGAAGGCCGCACGACGCTGGTGATCGCGCACCGGCTGTCGACGATCGAGCGTGCGGATCGCATCCTCGTGCTCGAGGCCGGCAAGATCGTCGAGGAGGGCAGCCACGACGAACTGCTGCGCCACGGCGGCCTTTACGCGCACCTGCACCGGATCCAGTACCAGCAGCAGGCGGCGTGACGCGCGATCATGCGGCCGCGATGCCGTGTGCTAGTCTTCATCGGGCAGTCCCGGTCGTTTCTTGTTCGACGTGATACCACGGAGGGAAGGACAATGAAGAGGATGCACGGCATGATGCTGGCCGCATGGATCGCGGCCGGCTGCGCCGCCACCGCGGCGATGGCGCAGGATCACGGCAACCACGACAATCACGATGACCGCGGCGGCCACGGCATGCAGCGCGGCCATGGCCCGAAACACGTGCCGCCCGGGCAGGCGAAGCATCGCGACGACGACGTACCGCCGCGCTGGGCCGACCAGCCGCGCCGCGACTGGCACAAGGGCGACCGGCTGCCGGACGAATTCCGCGATCGCCAGTACGTGGTCGACGACTGGCGCGGCTACCGCCTGAGTCCGCCGCCGCGCGGCTATCACTGGGTCGGCGTCGGCGGCGACTACCTGCTCGTGCAGATCGGCTCGGGCATCGTGCTGCGGGTCGGTCCGTAACCGGGTCCGTCGCGCGGTCCGTTACCCGGTCCATCACCGTCACGCCGCTTTCCGAACGTTCATCCTGCTGCCGGGCGCGTCGCCCGGCGCCGCGTCACTTTGCCGCCGCGCGGCGGAACCAGCGCCGCTCGATTCTCGACATCACCCAGCACACACCCAGCGCGCACACCGTGCCGAGCGTCACTTCGCCGAACCGGATCAGCGGAACGTCCCACAGCGGGCCGTTGCCCGGAAACAGCAGCACGATCGTCGCGGTCACGCCGCCGAGCCGCGCGGCGCTGCCGATGTTCAGGCACCAGCAGCAGACGATCACGACCGCGACCGTGATCGCATACGCGACGAGGCGATCGCCGCCCAGCGCCGCGCCGGCGAAGCCGAGGAGGCCGCCGACCATCGCGCCGATGAACTGGTCGCGCGACAGCGACATCGTGTCCGAGTAGTTGTGCTGCGTGACGGCGATCGCGGTGATCGCCGCCCACACGGCCTGCTCGCTATGCATCGCGCGGCCGATCGCATACGCGAGGCACGCGCCGCAGACGGCCTGCAGCGCCATCAGGCCGCCTTGCGCGAGCCGTTCGCTGAATGACAACCCCTTGAACAGATCGAAGATCGACTGCTGGATCTGCTGGCGGGCTTCGTTGAGTGTCCTGATCGTATCCATCGTGCATCGGCCAAGAAGCGGGTAGCGGGCGGCGCGCCGCCGTCAATGCGCCTGTTCGGGCGACGCGGCCGCCGGTTCGTCGGCCGTCGCATCGCCGTTCTCGACGCGCGTTTCGGGCATCACGAGCCAGACCAGCAGCACCGCGAGCGCGCCGGCGGCCGCGAGCCCGAAGAAACTGACCGCGTTGCCGAAGTGGTCGGCGACGTAGCCGGCCACGGCCGTGCTGAGCGTCGCGCCGATCCCGGCCGCGAGCCCGAACAACCCGATACACAGGTTGTAGCGGCCCTTGCCGCCCGCGACGTCGGCCGCGATCAGCGGCAGCATCACGCCGAACACGGCCGCGCTGATGCCGTCGAGCATCTGCACCGGCACGAGCAGGTACGGGCTGCTGACGCCGGCGAACAGCAGTGCGCGCACCGGCAGCGCGGAGAAGCCGAGCAGCAGGATCGGCCGGCGCCCCCAGCGCTGCGCGGAGCGGCCGACCCACGGCGACAGCATCGCGACGATCGCCTGCGGCACGATGATGCACGCGGCGATCACGAGCTGCACGTTCTCGCCCATCCCGGCCGTCACTTCGCCGGCCGCGAGGTTCAGCATCGCGGCGTTCGACAGATGGAACAGCACGACGCAGGCCGCGAAGATCAGCATCCGGCGGTCGCGCAGCAGTTCGAGCAGCGTTTCGCGCTCGCCGGCTTCGTCGAGCTCGTCAGGCTTCGACGACTGCGGAATCACCTGGTGTGTCGGCTGGATCATCGCGAGCGCGAACAGCGCGGGCAGCGCCAGCACGGCGGTCAGCCAGAACACCGCGCGCGCGGAGAAGTATTCGCCGGTCAGTCCCATCAGGCCCGCCGCGACCGCACTGCCGATCGACGCCCAGCGCGCGTTGCGGCCGAG
>NZ_JACFYV010000227.1:0-10266 GCF_016759955.1 Burkholderia sp. KCJ3K979 | reverse complement strand
TTGGTGCTAGTGTCAAGGGGGCGACGTGTCGATCCGGGTATTGCGCCACGATTGCATTTTCGTCCCCATTATTCTCCCATGGCGCGCAGCGTTCCTTTGTTTGTGGGTGGGTTCGAGTCCGGCCTCAGGCACCGACCATCCTGGCGGCCGCTCGCCATAACCCCGCGAACGCTCACCTTCAGGTAGGCTCCGGAATCCGGCTCACACGTTGCCCAAGCCGGCGTTTTCCGGAGCGCCTTCCATGCCCACCGCCGTCCTGCTGCGTACCAGCGATTCGCACCTCTATCCGGGCAGCATCGTGACGCTCGACCGCGATGCGCCGCGCACCGCCAAACCACACCCCGCCGTCATCGAGTTCGCGGACGGCTCCGGCGCCACCGCGACACTATCCCGCGTCGGTGACGATACCCTCGAACTTGCCGTAGACGAATACGTCACGCAGAAGCGCCACGCGATCGTTGCGCGCCGCTGGTTGCTGCGGCCGCTCGATGCGGCCCGCACGGGATGGCGCATCTCGCACCGGCTTCCTGCCATCTGATGCCATCGCGCCACTCTCGGCGCGAACCGCTTCCAGGCGCTAAAATCCGCCGCCTGGGCATCCACGACGAGCAAGCGTTTTGACGGCGTTCGAGCAGGGCTTCATCCTTACCCGCCACTGGCGGGACACCGCCTCCGGCATCGAGATCGAGTTCTGGCTGGCAACCGAACGCGGTCCGCGCCGCGTGCGGTTGCGCCCGCAGGAAGCCGTCGCGTTCATCCCGGCCGAACAGCAGGCACTCGCCGAACGCGCACTGGCCGGCGAGCGCGAAGCCGAATTGCGCCCGCTCGCGCTACGCGACTTCCGGCAGCGGCCCGTCGTCGGCCTCTATTGCAAGCGCTACCGGCATCTGTCCGGGCTCCAGAAGCGGCTGGCCGCCGCCGGCGTCGACGTCTACGAAGCCGACGTGCAGCCGCCCGACCGCTACGCGATGGAGCGCTTCATCACCGCATGCGTGGCGTTTCGCGGCCAGCCCGGCCGCGACGGCACGCTCACCGGCGGCGAGCTGAAGCCCGCAACCGGTTACCGCCCCGCGCTACGCTGCGTGTCGCTCGACATCGAAACCAGCGTCCACGGCGAGCTGTACTCGATCGCGCTCGAAGGCTGCGGACAGCGCCAGGTCTACATGCTCGGGCCACCGAACGGCGACGCGAGCGGCAGCGCAGGCACCCTCGACTTCGACCTCGACTACTGCGACAGCCGCCCCGCGATGCTCGCGCGGCTCAACGACTGGTTCGACCGGCACGATCCCGATGCGGTGATCGGCTGGAATCTCGTGCAGTTCGACCTGCGCATCCTGCATGCGCACGCGGAGCAATACGGCATCCCGCTGAAGCTCGGGCGCGGCGGCAGCGTGCTCGACTGGCGCGCGCACGGCCAGCAGCCCGACCACTTCTTCGCGGGCGCGGCCGGCCGGCTGATCCTCGACGGCATCGACATGCTGAAATCCGCGACGTGGACCTTCCCGTCCTTCAGCCTCGAATACGTGTCGCAGTCGCTGCTCGGCGAAGGCAAGTCGATCGACAACCCGTACCAGCGGATGGACGAGATCCAGCGCCGCTTCGAGCACGACAAGCCCGCGCTCGCGCGCTACAACCTGAAGGACTGCGAACTCGTCACGCGCATCTTCGACAAGGCCGACCTGCTGTCCTTCGCGCTGGAACGCGCGAGCGTCACGGGCCTCGCGGCCGATCGCACCGGCGGCTCGGTCGCGGCGTTCACGCACCTGTACCTGCCGCGCATGCACCGGCTCGGCTATGTCGCCCCTAACCTCGGCGACGTGACGGGGCAGAACAGCCCCGGCGGCTTCGTGATGGATTCGCGGCCCGGGCTGTACGACTCGGTGCTCGTATTCGACTACAAGAGCCTCTATCCGTCGATCATCCGCACGTTCCTGATCGACCCGGTCGGCCTGATCGAGGGGCTCGCGAATCCTGGCGACGACGCATCGGTGCCCGGTTTTCTCGGCGCGCGCTTCTCGCGCACCGCGCACTGCCTGCCCGACATCGTGCGCCGCGTATGGGAGGGCCGCGACGACGCGAAGCGGCAGCGCAACGCGCCGCTGTCGCAGGCGCTGAAGATCATCATGAATTCGTTCTACGGCGTGCTCGGCTCGACGGGCTGCCGCTTCTTCGACCCGCGCCTCGCATCGTCGATCACGATGCGCGGCCACGAAATCATGCACCGCACGCGCAAACTGATCGAAGCTCAGGGTTACGAAGTGATTTACGGCGATACCGATTCGACGTTCGTGTGGCTCGGCCACGCGCATGACGACGACGAAGCCGGCGCCAAGGGCCGCGCGCTCGTCGAGCACGTGAATCGCTGGTGGCATACCCATCTGCGCGAGCAGTTCGGGCTCGACAGCGCGCTGGAGCTGCAATACGAGCGGCATTACCGCCGCTTCCTGATGCCGACCGTGCGCGGCGCGGAAGAAGGCAGCAAGAAGCGCTATGCGGGGCTCGCGGCAACGGCCGACGGCGGCGAGGATCTCGTGTTCAAGGGGCTCGAGACGGTGCGCACCGACTGGACGCCGCTCGCGCAGCAATTCCAGCGCGAGTTGTACCGGCGCGTGTTCAGGCGCGAACCGTACCAGGATTTCATTCGCGACTACGTGCGGCGCACGCTGGCCGGCGAATTCGACGACCAGCTCGTCTACCGCAAGCGGGTGCGCCGGCCGCTGCGCGAATACGAGCGCAACGTGCCGCCGCACGTGCGCGCGGCACGCATCGCTGACGAGTTCAATCAGGCACAGGGTCGGCCGCTGCAGTATCAGCGCGGCGGCTGGATCAGCTACGTGATGACGACGGCCGGCCCCGAGCCGCTCGAAACGATGCGTTCGCCGATCGACTATGCGTTCTATCTGAGCCGCCAGCTTCAGCCCGTCGCCGATGCGATCTTGCCGTTCCTGCGCGACGATTTCGAACGCGTGATCTCCGGACAGGGGCAGTTGTTCGGCGATTGAAGGGCCACCCTCCAGCCCGCGCCGACTGCGCACGCAACCCATTCTTTCAGGCAGTTCGTCGTGCGTCGACCATGGGTCTACCAATCGATCCGCAGCCGCATCGACCGGCATTCGCGCGCACCCACCTGCCGCACGCCGAACACAAGCACGCCGAAGCGGCCTACGGCCCGAACGGCGCACCGGGTTCGGATTCCGGCGCGCCGGCAGCGGCGGCCGTGACGCACTGACGCGCCGCCGGTCGCCGGGAGGAAGCCCCCAACTCCGCGCCGCCTCGCGGGCATGCGGCTAAAATACCGGCCTGCCGCGCGTCCCGACGCGGCCGGAGGACACTCATCATGACCGCACGTCGCGGTGCCGCGGTCGCCATCGCACCCGGCCACGAGACAGCCAGCCTGTCGAAAGCCCAGCAAACGTTCAATACGCTCGTCAAGCAGATCGAAAAGCGGCGCGAGCGGCTCGGCGCGTGGGAAGCCGTGATGCCGGCGTTCCAGAAGAAGTTCGTCGACGCTCTGTTGCCGCTCGAACAGGAAGCGACGGCGCTGCGTATCCGGCTGATCCATCTGCTCGACGACGCGTTCCTGCAGAAGGGTCTGAGCAAGGCCGAGCAGCGCACGCTGTCCGACCTGATCGTGGATATGGCGCGCGAGTTGCTCGACGTCAGCGACGACGCGACGTTGAAAATCATCTACAACCGGCATGCCGGAGCCGCGCACACCGGCCACTCAGCGGCCGCTCCCGAGCCCGCCAAACCGGGACGGGAACAGGAACCCGAACCGCAATCGCCGGAAGATCTCGATACGCTGTCACCCGACGAACTCGCCGCACGCATGCAGGCCGAACTCGACGCCCAGTTCGAGCGCGACATGGCCGCCCACGCGGCCCGCGAGGCGCAGCGCGCGAAGCGCAAGAAGGCACCGAAGCAATCGGCCGCGCAGGCCCGGATCGAAGCCGAGCAGGCCGAATCGAGCAAATCCATTCGCGAGATCTATCGCAAGCTGGCCAGCGCGCTGCACCCCGATCGCGAACCCGATCCGCAGGAGCAACAACGCAAGACCGTGCTGATGCAGCGGGTCAACCGTGCCTACGAGAAGGGCAACCTGCTGCAACTGCTCGAACTGCAGCTGGAGATCGAACAGATCGACCGGCGTGCGATCGACGGCCTCGGCGAAGCGCGGCTCACGCGCTACAACGGCATCCTCGAGGAACAGCTGCGCGAACTCGATCAGGAGATCGTGCACGTCGAGAATGATTTCCGGCGCACGTACGGGATCGCGTCGTCCACCAAGGTTGCGCCCGATACCGTGCTGCGCATGCTGGCACGCGACATTGCCGGCACGCAGCGGAGCAACCAGGATCTGACCGTCGCGCTGCGCGAGTTCGAGGACCCGGATCAGGTCAGGAACTGGCTGAAGGACATGAAGCGCCGGCCGGCATCGTCACGCTTCGACGACGATTCGTATTGAGTCGGCAAGCGCCGGGGGTAACGCGCGACGCGCACACCCCGCCCATCAACGCACCTCCCCCATCCCGCCCATCAACGCCATCAACTGCTCGCGCAGCCACTGGCTGCCCTGATCCTGATCGGCGCTGCGATGCCAGTAGCAGAAGTAGTCGAGCCCCGGCATCTCGAACGGCAGTTCGAGAATCCGCGCCGGATAGCGCTGCAGCAGCCGCAGCGGCGCCGTCAGCACGAGATCGCTTCGCATCGCGATCAGCGGCGCGACCATGTAGTGCTGCACGCGCATCTGGATGTTGCGGCGCAGCCCGAGCCGCGTCAGTTCCGCGTCGACGTGCCCGCTGCCCTTGCGGCGGCTCGATACGTGGATGTGGCCCATCGACAGGTAGTCGTCCATGGTCAGCGTGTCGCCCTTGAACGGGTGATCGTCGCGGATCATGCACGCGTAGCGGTCCTGCACGAGCAGCGCCTGGTGCAGATGCGGATCGCCGATCAGCGGCGCGTCGATCGCGATGTCGACCGAGCCGTTCGCGAGCGCGGTCGCGACTTCGCGGCGGTCCATCGTGTAGCTGCGCACGTGCATGCCGGGCGCATGCGTCTGCAGCAATTCGCCGAGCGCGGGCAGCAACAGCGCCTCGGTCAGGTCGCTCATGCTGAGCCGGAACACGCGCTCCGACGAAGCCGGATCGAACACGTCGCCTTCGTGCGCGCTCGAGTCGAGCAATTGCAGCGCCTCGCGCACGCGGCCGACGATGTTCTCGGCCATCGGCGTCGGCATCATCCCGGCCGGCGTGCTGACGAACAGCGGATCGTTCAGCGTCTTGCGCAGCCGCGCGAGCGCGTTGCTGACGGCCGGCTGCGTGAGGTTCAGCACCTCGGCCGCGCGCGTCAGGTTGCGCTTGTTGTAGATCGCCTCGAATACGACGAACAGGTTCAGATCAATCTTCGAAAGGCGCATCGCCGGATCTCCTTGCCGGCATCTTAATACGGCGTGCGCCTCCCGTTCACCCACGTCGCGCTCCCGTGCGGCGCGGCGCTCAGCCGCGCGGCGGCGGCGTCAGGTACGGCGCCGTCGCGCCGGGTTCGCCGTCCTTGATCTCCATCCGCGCGATGGCCTGCAGGTGCACCTCGTCCGGGCCGTCGGCGAAGCGCAGCGCGCGGCCCCAGGTCCACAGGTCGGCCAGCGGCGTATCGGGGCTCAAGCCCGCCGCGCCGAATACCTGCATCGCGCGGTCGCATACGTCCGTATAGACGGTCGGCACGAGCGCCTTGATCATCGAGATTTCCTTGCGCGCCGCCTTCGCGCCGACCTTGTCGATCATCCACGCAGCCTTCAGCACCAGGAGGCGTGCCTGGTCGATCTCGATACGCGAGCGCGCGATCCATTCGCCGACCGTGCCGTGCCGGTTCAGCGGCTTGCCGAACGCGACGCGTGACTGCGCGCGGTCGACCATCAGCTCCAGCGCCAGCTCGGCCGCGCCGATCGAGCGCATGCAGTGGTGAATACGGCCCGGCCCGAGGCGCGCCTGCGCGAGCGCGAAGCCGCTGCCTTCCTCGCCGAGCAGGTTGCGCGCCGGCACGCGCACGTTGTCGAACGTGATCTCGCAGTGCCCTTCCGGCGCGTGGTGATTGACCACCGTGATGTTGCGCACGACCGTCACGCCCGGCGTGTCGCGCGGCACGAGGATCATGCTCTGCTGCTGGTGCGACTCGGCCTCGGGATCGGTCTTGCCCATCACGATGAAGATCTTGCAGTTCGGATGCGCGGCGTTCGTGATGAACCACTTGCGGCCGTTGATCACGTACTCGTCGCCCACGCGCTCGATGCGTGTCGTGATGTTGGTCGCATCCGACGACGCGACATCGGGCTCCGTCATCGCGAACGCCGAGCGGATTTCGCCGCGCAAGAGCGGCAGCAGCCACTGTTCGCGCTGCTCGGGCGTCGCGAACATGTGCAGCAGCTCCATGTTGCCGGTATCCGGCGCATTGCAGTTGAACACTTCCGACGCCCAGCTCACGCGCCCCATGATCTCGGCGAGCGGCGCGTATTCGAGGTTCGTCAGGCCCATCCCCGGCTCGTCGTCCTTCAGGTGCGGCAGGAACAGGTTCCACAGCCCTTCCGCCTTCGCGCGTTCCTTCAGTTCCTCCATGAACGACACCGGATACTGGCCCGCGTGCACTTCGTCGTTCCACTGGCGGATGCGCGGCACGATGTGCGCATCCATGAATGCGCTCACGCGTTCGCGCAGTGCTTCCACTTTCGGGGTGTAGCCAAAGTCCATGATCGACTCCTCGAGATTTCCGTGTTTCCGTTCGTTCGGTTCAGAAGGCCGAGACGCCGCCGTCGACGGCGACGGCCTGCCCGGTCAGATACGTGTTGTCCTTCGCGCACAGCATCAGCATCGTCGCGACGATTTCGTCGGGCCGGCCGAGCCGCTTCATCGGCGAGCCCTGCGCCAGAAAATCCTGGCGCTCGCCGATCTCGCTGTCGGTGACCATCGGCGTCGTGCTGTAGAACGGGCACACCGCATTCACGCGGATGCCGTGGCGCGCGTATTCGAGCGCGGCCGTCTTCGTGAGCCCGACCACCGCATGCTTCGACGCCGCATACGCGGCGAGCTTCGGCGCGCCGCCGAGGCCGGCCATCGACGCGACGTTCAGGATCACGCCTTCGCGCTGCGCGAGCATCTGGCGGATCTGGTGCTTCATCCCGAAGAACACGCCCTTGGCGTTCACCGCGAAGTTCAGGTCGAGATCGGCTTCGTTGGTGTCGATCAGCGCCTTCATCGGCGGCGCGATGCCCGCGTTGTTGATGCCGACGTCGAGCCGCCCGAAGCGCGCGACGGCTTCCTGCACCAGCGCGGCGACCTCCGTTTCGACACGCACGTCGCAGCGCCGCGCGATCACGTCGGCGCCGGCCGCGCGCAGCGGCGCGGTCACGCGTTCGAGCGCATCGCCGTTCAGGTCGCCGAGCGCGAGCCGCGCACCCATCGCGGCGAGTTCGCTCGCGAGCAGCGCGCCGAAGCCGCTCGCGGCGCCGGTGATCATCACGGCCTGGCCGGCGTAGCTGTCCAGTTTCATCGCGCGCTCAGATCGTCAGGCCGCCGTCGACGACGATGCATTCGCCGTTCGTGTAGCTCGCCGCGTCCGACACGAGATACAGCACGGTGCCGGCCATTTCGCGCGGCTCCGCGTGGCGGCGCAGCGGGATCTTCGTCATCCAGGTTTCGTAGATGTCCTTGTCCGCGAACAGCGCGCCCGCGAACTTCGTCTTCGTCAACCCCGGCAGCAGCGCGTTCACGCGGATGCCGAGCGGCCCGCATTCCTTCGCGAACGCCTTCGTCATGTTGACGACGGCCGCCTTCGTGATCGAATAGATGCCCTGCCGGTCGCCCGGCTGCAGCGCATTCACCGATGCCGTGTTGACGATCGCGCCGCCGCCGTGCGTCTTCATCAGCTTGCCGGCTTCGACCGACATGAAGAAGTAGCCGCGGATGTTCACGTCGACGGTCTTCTCGTACGCGGCGAGATCGGTATCGAGGATGTGCCCGAAATACGGGTTCGCGGCGGCGTTGTTCACGAGGATGTCGAGGCGGCCGTGCTTGCCGCGGATGTGCTCGAACGTTGCGGCGATGTCCTCCAGGCGCCCGACGTGGCATGCCAGCGCTTCGGCGCGGCCGCCCGCCGCGACGATCGCGTCGGCCACGGCCTGGCAGTCGTCGAGCTTGCGGCTCGACACGATCACGTACGCGCCCTGCTCCGCGAGCAGCTTGGCGATTTCCTCGCCGATGCCGCGGCTCGCGCCCGTCACCAGTGCGATCTTGCCCGTCAGGTCGAACAGATTCGTTGCCATGTTGCTGTGCTCCTCCATTGATTGAGTTGTCGTATCGCCGCGTGGGCAATCGTGACGCTTCGCGGCGATCTCAGCGATGCGCGTCGATCACGCCGACGGCCAGTTCGGCCAGCCGGCCGGCCATTTCGCCGACGCGCAGCGCCTGCTCGCTCGATGCGTTGCCCTGCAACGCGCGCGCCTTCACGCCCTGCGCGATCGCCGCGAGCCGGAAGAAACTGAAGGCGAGGTAGAAATGCCAGTCGCGGATCGGCGCGATGCCGCGCAGTTCGCAGTAGCGCGCGACGATCGCCGCTTCGTCGGGAATCCCGAGCGCCGCGCGATCCTGGCCCGCGAGCCCGCGCACCTGGCCGCCGGACGGCAGCCGCAGGCACATGCAGAAGTACGCGAGATCGGCGAGCGGGTTGCCGAGCGTCGACAGTTCCCAGTCGAGCACGGCCTGCACGCGATAGCCGTCGCGCGCGAACATCAGGTTGTCGATCCGGAAGTCGCCGTGCACCAGTGCGGGCCGGCCCGTGTCTTCGGGGCATGCCTTCGGCAGCCAGTCGATCAGCGTCTCCATCGCATCGAGGCGCCCGGTTTCGGCCGCGCGATACTGCTTCGTCCACACGCCGATCTGGCGTTCGAAGTAGTTGCCCGGGCGGCCGTAGTCGGCGAGGCCCACCGCGTCGACATCGACGTCGTGCAGCGCGGCCATCGTCCGCAGCAGCGCGTCGTAGCAGGTCGCGCGCTCGGCCTGCGGCAGTTCCGGCAGCGCGGGGTCCCAGAAGATCCGGCCGTCCTCGAAGCTCATCACGTAGAACAGGCTGCCGATCACGTCGCGGTCTTCGCACAGGTGATACGGGTGCGCGACCGGCACCGCGGTGCCCGACAGCGCGGTGAGCACGCGGAATTCGCGGTCGACCGCGTGCGCGGATTTCAGCAGTTCGCCCGGCGGCTGGCGGCGCAGCACGTAGCGGCCGCTCTTCGCATTCAGCAGGAAAGTCGGATTCGACTGGCCGCCGGCAAACTTCTCCGTGTCGACCGGGCCTTCGAAGCCCGGGACGTGCGTTTCCAGATAGCGCGTGAGGCGGGCTACGTCGAGTTGCTGGGAAGGGTTCGTCATCGTCGCGATCGTTCGTGGGTCAGCCGTAGGTGCGCAGCGCGTGTCGTTCGGGGTCCTCCAGATGCGGGATGCCGTTGAACGACGCGAGGTGGAACGCCTCGGCGTTGAAGAAAAACTGCGAAAGACTGCTGTTGCGGATCTGCAGGTTCAGCGCGATCGCGCTCGACGGCGGGGCCGCGAGCACCTGCTGCACGGTGACCGCGATCGGGCCGCCGGAGCTCACCGCGAGCACGCGCTGGCCGCCGCCTGTGCGGATCGCCGCGCGCGCGTCGGCCACGCGCTGCTGGAAATGGGCCCAGGTTTCGGGAGCCGCATCGCCGAGCTTGTCCTCGGTCCACAGCTGCAGCACCTGCCGGAGCGCGCGGAAATGCTCCTTCATCGAGCCGGCCGCGAGCCGCGCGATCTCCGGGTAGTCGCTGGCGGCGGCCGCGAACAACCCGTGGAAATCGTATTCGTTCAGGCCGGGATGGCGGTCCACCGCGACGCCTTCGCGGCCCATCCCGCGCAGAATCGCGGCAACCGTCTGCGCATGGCGGTTCATCGTGCCGCAGATCACGCGGTCGAACGTCAGGCCCTGCCGCGCGAAATATTCGCCGAGCCAGACGCCCTGCTGGTCGCCCGCCGCGGAAAGCCGGTCGTAGTCGTCGGTGCCGAATGACGCCTGCCCGTGCCGTACCAGAAAGAGTTCAGCCATTGCATGCTCGCCTGAGTGAAGGATTCAGCATAGCGAGCGGGCGGCCATTTTTAAAATTTATTTGTTGAATGAACGGGCATTCATGATGTAAATGCCCCTGCCTTCGCAGATGGCGTGGCTTTGTCCGACTTATACTGCCCGATCCGCCCCCTTCACAGG
>NZ_JACFYV010000226.1:0-10344 GCF_016759955.1 Burkholderia sp. KCJ3K979 | reverse complement strand
CCAAGGTCGCGCTTGTTGCCTGCATGCGCAAGCTCCTAACCATGCTCAATGCCATGGTCAAAACCAACACGCCTTGGGACGATTCACTTCATCGGGCTTGACTCGGAAGACGGTTACTCAGTCGCGCACCAGCACGACGAGCTTCAGGTCCTCGCGGTGCGTGGGCTTCAGCGTGATCTGCTGGTACACGAGACGGCCATCGGCCGGATGGTCGAATTCGCGCAGGCCGCCTTCGCGCTCGAACACGTCCTGCGACGCCCAGTACTGTGCGAACGCGTCGCTGCCGGTGGTCAGCGCGTCGATCAGCGCGCGCGTCGGCGCGTCGGTCAGGTGGCGGATCGCATCGGCGCGGAATTCGGCCGCGAGCCGCCGCGCGCGGGTGTCCCAGTCGACGATCAGCGTGCGTGCGGCCGGCGACATGAACGTGAAGCGCAGCAGGTTGCGGTCGTGCTCGCCGTCGAGCCAGCCGGAAAAGAGCGCGGCGGCCGGCGCGTTCCACGCGAGCGCGTTCCATTGGCGATCGAGCACGTAGGCGGGCGTCGCGATGGCCGCGACGGTGGCGGCGAGCGTCGGCGGCAGGTCGCCGCCCGCGACGTCGGGCTCGGCCGGGTCGCGCTGCGCGGCCAGCTCGAACAGGTACGCGCGCTCGGCCTTCGACAGCTGTAGCGCGACGGCGATCCGGGCGAGCGCGTCGGCGGAGGCCGACACGGGCCGGCCCTGTTCGATCCACGTGTACCAGGTCGGGCTCACGCCGCACAGTTGCGCGACTTCCTCGCGCCGCAGCCCTGGCGTGCGGCGGCGCGGGCCGGGCGGCAGGCCGACCGCCTGCGGCGACAGCCGCTCGCGGTGGGCGCGGATGAATTCGCCGAGCGCGCGGGCGGGCGTGGCGTCGAGCGGCGGGACGGGGGCGGAGGACGGCTGGTTCATGCGGAAACGGCGAAGTGGAAGCGAAAACGCGGCAACGATCGAACGATCAGACAGGTGGATCGAATACCAGAATAACTACTTAACTTGTACTGGTACAAGCGCCAGCCTATTGTAGCGGCTCGCGCGCTGGCAGGGCAGCGGGCGTCCCACACAATGCGTTGCACGGGGCCGGATCGCGCGCTGAAGCGCCGGGATCGGCCGACTGCATCAAGGAAAGGAGCGAACGATGAAACACCACGACCAGGTCGCCGACGCATTCGGCACGACGGCCGCCGCCTATCTGACGAGCACGGTTCATGCGACGGGCGCCGACCTGCAGACGCTCGCCGACGCGGTGAGCGCGACGCCCGACGCCGCGGTGCTCGATCTCGGTTGCGGCGCCGGCCACGCGAGCTTCGCGGTCGCGCCGCACGTGCGCGACGTGGTCGCGTATGATCTCGCCGCGCCGATGCTCGCGACCGTCGATGCGGCCGCGCGCGAACGCGGGCTCGCGAACGTCCGCACGCAGCAGGGGCCGGCCGAGCGGCTGCCGTTCGACACCGCGACGTTCGACTGGGTCGTGAGCCGGATGAGCGCGCACCACTGGCACGACATGCGCGCGGCGCTCGCCGAGGTGCGCCGCGTGCTGAAGCCGGGCGGCCGTGTGCTGATGATCGACATCGCCGGCAACGACCATCCGCTGCTCGATACGTACCTGCAGGCCGCGGAAGTGCTGCGCGACGCGTCGCACGTGCGCGACTACCGCGCGGACGAATGGCTCGCGATGTTCCGTGCAGCCGGCTTCGACGCGCAGGTGCACAGCCGCTGGCGGTTGCCGATCGATTTCGATACGTGGGTCGAGCGGATTCGCACGCCGGCCGACAGCGTCGCCGGCATCCGCGCGCTGTGGGCGCATGCGCCCGACGAGGTGCGCACCTATTACGCGGTGCAGCCCGACGGTTCGTTCGAGCACGATGCGTTGCTGATCGACGCGCACTGAGCGTGCGGCGCGCGCCGCGCCGCTTTGCCGTTGCGCCATTTCGTCGCCGCATGAAAAAAAGCCGCGATACGCATGAACGCGTATCGCGGCTTTCGTGATTCCGGCCGGCGCCGAACACGCCCGGCGCCCGCGCCGCCCGCGGATCAGCCGGTGTTGCGCAGGCCGGCCGCGATCCCGTTGATCGTCAGGTGAATCCCGCGGCGCAGCCGCGCGTTCGTGTCGCCCGCGCGGTGACGCTTGATCAGCTCGACCTGCAGGTGATTGAGCGGATCGAGATACGGGAAGCGGTTCTTGATCGAGCGCGCGAGCAGCGGGTTGGTCGCGAGGCGGCCTTCCTGCCCGGTGATTTCCGCGAGCGCCCGCGACGTGCGCTCCCATTCCGCGACGATCCGCTCGAACACGTGCTTGCGCAGCTTGCGGTCGGACACGAGCTGCGCATAGCGCGACGCGACCGCGAGATCGGTCTTCGCGAGCACCATGTCCATGTTCGACAGCAGGTTCGCGAAGAACGGCCAGGTCTTGTTCATCTTCTTCAGCAACGTGACGCGCTTCGCGCGTTCGGCGTCGTCCTGCGCGCCGTCGAGATACGCGCTCACCGCGCTGCCGAAGCCGTACCAGCCGGTCAGCAGCAGCCGGCACTGGCCCCACGAGAAGCCCCACGGAATCGCGCGCAGATCCTCGATCCTGCGCTGCTTCGGGTCCTGCAGCTTGCGCGACGCCGGGCGGCTGCCGATATTCAGCTCGGCGATCTCGGTGATCGGCGTCGACGAGAAGAAGTAGTCGGTGAAGCCCGGGGTTTCATAGACGAGCGCGCGGTACGCGGCCATCGCGGAATCGGACAGCGTCTGCATCGCGGCCTCGAACGCGGGCAACTGCGCCGGTGCGTTCGATTGCGGCAGCAGCGATGCCTCGAGCGTCGCGGCGACGACCGTCTCGAGGTTGCGCCGGCCGATCGACGGGTTCGAGAACTTGCTCGCGATCACCTCGCCCTGCTCGGTCAGGCGGATCTGGCCGTTCACGGTGCCCGGCGGCTGCGACAGGATCGCCTGGTAGGTCGGGCCGCCCCCGCGGCCGACCGTGCCGCCGCGGCCGTGGAACAGCCGCAGCGTGATCTTGCGCTCGCGGAACAGGTCGACGAGCGCGAGTTCCGCGCGATACAGCTCCCAGTTCGACGTGAGGAAGCCGCCGTCCTTGTTGCTGTCCGAATAGCCGAGCATCACTTCCTGCTCGGCGCCCTGGTGCGCGATCAATGCGTCGATGCCCGGCAGCGCGAAGTAGTCGCGCATGATGCGCGACGCGTCGCGCAGGTCGGGGATCGTCTCGAACAGCGGGATCACCATCAGGCTGTTCTTCGCGTGGCTGCCCGGCACGCCGAGCGTGCCTTCGAGCAGCCCCGTCTCCTTCTGCAGCAGCAATACCTCGACGAGGTCGCTGACGGTTTCCGTGTGCGAAATGATGTAGTTGCGTACCGCACGCGCACCGAATTGCGCGCGGACCTCGCGTGCCTTCTCGAACACGCCGAGCTCGCTCTGCGCGAGCGCCGAGTATTCGAGGTACGGCGAGCGCAGCGGGCGCGGGTCGGCGAGCGCGGCGAGCAGCACGCGCAGCTTGTCTTCCTCGGCGAGCGCCGCATAGTCGGCCTCGACGCCTGCGCGCGCGAACAGCTCGGCGACCACCGCTTCATGGATGTCGGAACTCTGGCGCAGGTCGATGCTCGCCAGATGGAAGCCGAACACTTCGGCTGCACGCACGAGCGGCGCGAGACGCGGCGCGGCGAGCGACGCGCCGTGGTGTTCGTCGAGCGACGCGGTCAGCACCTTCAGGTCGGCGACGAACGCTTCGGAATCCTCGTACGGAATCGCCCGCACGGGCGGCGCGCCGCGGCCCGCGCTGCGCACCGGCACCGTGCCTTCGCCGAGACGCACGCGTGCGCTCGCGGCGAGCCGTGTGTAGATGCCGATCAGCGCGCGGCGATACGGTTCGTCGACGCGGTGCGGCGACTGGTCGGGCGACGCGGCCGCGAGTGCCTTCACCGCGTCGTTCGCGCCGACCAGCAGGTTCGACACCGACAGCTCGGCGCCCAGCTTGTGGACTTGTTCCAGATAGTGTTCGAGGATCACCGCGGCCTGGCGGTTGATCGCCTCGTCGAGCGTCGCCGCGGTCACGTTCGGGTTGCCGTCGCGATCGCCGCCGATCCAGCTGCCCATCTGGAAGAACGCGGGCACGCGCGCGGACAGGCCGTGCTCCGCGAGCGCGGCCTCGATGTCGCCGTACAGCGCGGGCAGCTCGTCGAGGAACGTCGCGCGGTAGTACGACAGCGCGTTCTCGATCTCGTCGCCGACCGTCAGGCGCGCGTCGCGCAGCATGCGCGTCTGCCACAGCGCGGTCACGCGCGCGCGCAGCATCGTTTCGTTGTACTGGCGCTCGCGCGCGGTCAGCTCCTGGTCGCGCTCGGCGAGCAGGCGCGCGATGTCGTGCTGCGCATCAAGGATGCTCTTGCGCTGCACTTCGGTCGGGTGCGCGGTCAGCACCGGCACGATCAGCGCATCGTCGAAGAAGCGTTGCAGCAGGCGCTTCGACGCGTTGCCGGTGGTTTTCAGCTGGTCGAGCGCGTACGCGACCGTGCCGGGCTGCGGCGCGGAGCCGGCCAGCGCGTGGATGCGGCGGCGGCGGTTGTGGTGACGGTCTTCCGCGATGTTCGCGAGGTGCGAGAAATAGCTGAACGCGCGCACGACGCTCACCGTCTGCTCCGGCGTCAGCTTGCGCAGCTTCTTCTCGAGCGTCTGCGCGGCTTCGCTGTCGTCCTCGCGGCGAAACTTCACCGCGGTCTGGCGGATCGTTTCGACCACGTCGAACACGGTATCGCCTTCCTGTTCGCGCACGACGTCGCCGAGCAGGCGGCCGAGGAAGCGAATGTCCTCGAACAGCGGGCCGTCCTTGTCGTCGCGCGTGCGGGTGCCGGCCTTCGGCGCGACGGCATTGCGGGCGGCGGGGCTCGTGGCTTTCGTCGTGCGTTTTGTCTGACGTATCGGGTCTTTCGGTTTCGTTGCCGTAGGTTTCGTTGCCGTTTTCGCACGGCCGTTCGCGGCGGTGGCGACGGTGTCCGTCGAGGCATCGGGGGAGGGCAAGGCAGCATTGCGGCGCGCCGTACGCGCCGATCCGGAAGACTTCACGATGGGTTTCCTTGGGAAAGCTCGAGTCAAAAGGAACTGCGGAAACTGCGGGAACTGCGGTCAAGCAACCAGCTACGTGCGGCACATCCGCACAACGGCGCCGCGACCCGCGCGGAAGCAGGCCGGGCGCAGGCTCCGGGCCCGGGCGGGCCGGGGCGTGCGTGCTACCATTGTTCGATCTTCAATCCCGTCCTTCGATGTTCCAGCAATGAATTCCGAGACCCCCGCGGCCGGGCCGCAGCAGGCACAGCCGCCCGCGACGTTGACGATTGCTTCGCGCGAGAGCCGCCTGGCGATGTGGCAAGCCGAACATGTGCGTGATGCGCTGCGCAAATTATATCCAGCTTGTGACGTGAAAATCCTCGGGATGACGACGCGCGGCGATCAGATTCTCGATCGCACGCTGTCGAAGGTCGGCGGCAAGGGCCTGTTCGTGAAGGAACTGGAAGCCGCGCTGGCCGACGGCCGCGCCGATCTCGCCGTGCATTCGCTGAAGGACGTGCCGATGGCGCTGCCCGACGGCTTCTCGCTCGCCGCGATCATGGAGCGCGAAGACCCGCGCGACGCCTTCGTGTCGAACGACTACGCGTCGCTCGACGCGCTGCCGGCCGGCGCGGTCGTCGGCACGTCGAGCCTGCGTCGCGAGGCGATGCTGCGTTCGCGTTATCCGCATCTCGAGGTCCTGCCGCTGCGCGGCAACCTCGATACGCGGCTCGCCAAGCTCGACCGCGGCGACTACGCGGCGATCATCCTCGCGGCCGCCGGGCTGAAGCGCCTCGGCCTCGAAGCGCGGATTCGTGCGCTGCTCGACGTCGAGGCCAGCCCGCCCGCGGCCGGCCAGGGCGCGCTCGGCATCGAGATCGCCGCGCACCGCGGCGACGTCGCCGCGTGGCTCGCGCCGCTGCACGACCCGCAGACCGCGCTCGCGGTCGAGGCCGAGCGGATGGTGTCGCGCGCGCTCGGCGGCAGTTGCGAGGTGCCGCTCGCCGCGCACGCGGTGTGGCGCGCGGGCGAGCTGTACCTGACGGGACGCGTGTCGACCACCGACGGCAAGCGCGTGCTGACGGCCGAGGAATGCGGCGCGGTCGTGACCGTCGCCGATGCGCTCGCGCTCGGCCGAGCGGTGTCCGACGAACTCGAGGCGCAAGGCGCGCTCGACATCGTCCAGGCGCTGCTCGCGGGCTCGCAGGCCGCGGGCAAGGGCGACGCCTGATGGCGGGCGGCGCGCGCGCGTTTACCGCTGTCCTGACGCGTCCGGACGGGCAGTCCGACGCGCTTGCGGCGCAACTGGCCGATGCCGGTTGCGACGTGCTCGAATTCCCGCTGATCGATATCGCGCAGGTCGACGATCCGGTGCCGCTCGACGCCGCGTTCGCGGCGCTGGCCGACTACGCGCTGGTGATCTTCGTGTCGCCGAATGCGATCGACCGCGCGCTCGCGCGGTACGACGCGATCTGGCCGAACGCGCTGCCGGTCGGCGTGGTCGGGCCCGGCAGCGTCGCGGCGCTCGAGCGCCACGGCATTGCGGCGCCCGCGCATCGCGTGATCGCGCCGCAGGCGCCGGCCGACGGCGGCGTGCCCCATTACGATTCGGAAAGCCTGTTCGCGAGCATCGAAGTCGCGTTCGGCGGCGCGCAGGCGCTCGCGGGCAAGCGCGTGCTGATCGTGCGCGGCGACGGCGGGCGCGAATGGCTCGCCGAGCGCCTGCGCGAGGCCGGCGCGGACGTCACGCTCGTCGCCGCGTACCGGCGCGTCGTGCCGGAGCCGCGCGTCGGCGCATGGGAGCGCGTGCACGCGTTGCTCGACGGCCAGCCGCATGGGTGGCTCGTCACGAGCTCGGAAGGCGTGCGCAACCTGCACGAGCTTGCGCGGGCCCATCTGAACGAGGCCGAGATCGATGCGCTCAAGCATGCGCCGCTCGTCACGCCGCACCCGCGGATCGAGCAGACCGCGCGGGCATTGGGTTTTGATAGGATTACGCTGACCGGCGCGGGCGATGAGCGCATCGTCCGCGCGTTTCGAACGATGGCCGACGAGGCCGTCCAACCGGCGACAGCCGTACCGGTGACTAAACGCATGACAGATACCAACGATTCCAAAAGCGTCGCTTCCCAGCCGGCCGCTGCATCCGCACCGCCGTCCAGCCCCCCTTATCTCGCGCCCGAGCCGCGTGCGCGCCGCGGCGGCAGCGCGGTGCTGTGGTTCGTCGTCGTCGTGCTCGGCTGCGCGGCGGGTGTCGGCGGCTACGCGCTGAACCGCAAGATCGACCGGCTCGACGGCACCTTCGTCGCGCGCCAGAAGGCGCTCGACGCGCAAGCGGCCGAAACGCGGCTGAAGACCGAGCAGGCGCTCGCCAGCACGCACCAGGTCGACACGCAGCTCGCGCAGCTCGACGGCAAGCTTGCCGATGCGCAGAGCGCGCAGCAGGCGCTGCAGCAGCAATACCAGGACCTGTCGCGCAACCGCGATGCGTGGATGCTCGAGGAAGTCGACCAGATGCTGTCGAGCGCGAGCCAGCAGCTTCAACTGACCGGCAACACGCAACTCGCGCTGATCGCGCTGCAGAACGCCGACGCGCGTCTCGCGACGTCGCAGAGCGCGCAGGCCGTCACGGTGCGCAAGGCGCTCGCGCTGGACATCGAGAAGCTGAAGGCCGCGCCTACGGCCGATCTCACCGGCCTCGCGATCAAGCTCGACGACGCGATCGCCAGGATCGACGCGCTGCCGCTGTCCGGCGAGGCGATCGTGCCGCACGCGGCGCCGAAGGCCGCGCCGGTCGACGCCGCCTCGTCGGTCGCCGCCGGCGAGCCGCGCTGGAAGGTGTGGTGGCATGACTTCTCGGCCGGCCTCGGCCAGCAACTGAGGGGCCTCGTGCAGGTGCGCCGGATCGACAACGCGGACGCGATGCTCGCGTCGCCCGACCAGGGCTACTTCGTGCGCGAGAACGTGAAGCTGCGCCTGCTGACCGCACGGCTGTCGCTGCTGGCGCGCAACGACAGCGCGATGAAGGCCGACCTGCACGCCGCCCAGGCGTCGCTCGGGAAGTATTTCGATCAGGCGTCGAAGGACACGCAGACCGTCGAGGATCTGCTCAAGCAGGTCGACGGCGCATCGCTGACGGTCGCTGTGCCGAACCTGAACACGAGCCTGAACGCCGTTCAGCAGTTCAAGAGCCGGGGGTAACGATGACGCTTCGAGGAATCGTCTGGCTCGCGGTCCTGTTCGCGATCGCCGCGGCGCTCGCCACCGTGGGCCGTTTCGACGCGGGGCAGGTGCTGCTCGTCTATCCGCCGTACCGGATCGACGTGTCGCTGAACCTGTTCGTGATCGCCATCGTCGTGCTGTTCATCGTCGTGTACGCGCTGCTGCGCATCGTGCGCAACATCTGGCGCATGCCGCAGCGGGTCGCCGCGTATCGGGCGCGTTCGCGCAACGAGAAGGCGCAGGCGTCGCTGCGCGATGCGATCGCGAACCTGTACGCGGGCCGCTTCTCGCGTGCGGAGAAGGCCGCGCGTGAAGCGCTGACCGTCGACGCGAACCTGGGCGCCGCGAGTCTCGTCGGGGCCACGGCCGCGCACCGGATGCACGAGTACGCGCGCCGCGACGACTGGCTGTCGAAGGTCGACGCGCCCGAATGGCAGGATGCACGGCTACTTGCGGCGGCCGACATGCGCGCGGACGCCCGCGACGCCGACGGCGCGCTCGCCGCGCTGGCCGACATGCAGGCCGGCGGCAAGCGCATTCATGCGCAGCAGGTCGCGTTGCGTGCCCAGCAGCAACTGAAGAACTGGGCCGAGGTGCTGAAGCTCGCGAAGGCGCTCGAAAAGCGCGAGGCGCTGCATCCGGCCGCGGCCGTGCGGCTGCGCCAGCAGGCAGCGGAAAACCTGCTGCGCGAACGCCGGCACGATCCGGACGCGCTGCTCGAAGTGTGGCAGTCGCTGTCGCCGGTCGAGCGCCAGTCGCCGCGTCTGGCCGATCTCGCGGCCGAGCTGCTGGTGCCGCTCGAGCGCCGCAACGAAGCGCGCCGCATCGTCGAGGACGCGCTCGCGCACAACTGGGATGCACGCCTGCTGCGCCGTTACCCGGACACGGCCGGCGCCGATGCGCTGCCGCTGATCCAGAAGGCCGAAGGCTGGAAGAAGGATCATCCGGAAGATGCCGACCTGCTGTTCGCGCTCGGCCGCCTCTGCCAGCAGCAGCAGCTGTGGGGCAAGGCCCAGTCGTTCCTCGAATCGGCGCTGAAGCTGGCCGACAACGAGGCGCTGAAGGTGCGGGCGCATCGTGCGCTCGCCCGCCTGTTCGAGCACCTCGGCGAAACCGACAAGGCCGCGAAGCACTACCGCGAAAGCGCGCTCGCGATCACCGTCGTGTGACGCGGCGCTGCGCTGCGTACAAAGCCCCGAACGCCGATCGGCCTTCGGGGCTTTTTTTCGCCCGTGGCGAGGCAGGGGCGGCCCGCAGCGCGTTACGCGCCGAGCCTGCGCAGCAGGTCGTCCTCGCTCGCGACGAACCAGACCGATTTTCCGCGATTGCACTCGCGAACGAGCGCGCGCAGCGCTTCGCTGCGCGCGAGCCGGCGGTCGATGTCGCCGACCACGCCGAGCCGGACGCCGTAGTTGGTCAGCTTTTGCAGCACGGCGCCGGCCAGCCCGCTGTCGAGCCGGTAGAAGTCGTCATGCAGCGTGTCCGCCGCGACCGCGATCCAGTCGGCTTCATGCTCGTGCGCGAGCGCGACGAGATCGAGCGCGTCGCTTTCCCGTTGCACGAGGCCGGCGGAAGGATCGCGGACCAGCACGCGGCTGCCGGCGGCCTGAACGATTCGATGGGGCATGTCGAGCGTGTCCGTCGATGAGAGAAAAGTGCGCACGGTGTCGCGCTGCCCGCGGATGAAGTGAGGCTGCTCGGGAAGAAACCGTACCTGCGCGTGCGGCACGAGGCGCGCCAGGCGATCCTGCGTGTCGCGGGAATCGAGCATCACGTCGCGGCCTCCGACGATCGCCAGCACGGGCATCGACAACGTGCGGAGCATGGTGTCGTCGAATACCGGAATCGGCTCGATGCGCGGCCGAAAGCCGCGATCGACGGCGCGCATCAGGGCGAGCGCGTCCCGTTCGGCCGGCGTCGATGCGGGTGGCAGGCGACCCAGCACGCGCCGCCGCACGCATGCACGCCCGGCATCGCCGAGCAGCAACAGCGGCAGCGCCCACCACAGAAACGGCTTCTGCCTGCCGATGCCGGACGGGCAGAGCAGCGCGAGCCGGGTGA
>NZ_JACFYV010000225.1:0-10560 GCF_016759955.1 Burkholderia sp. KCJ3K979 | reverse complement strand
CCAGCCGCCACGTCGAACGTACGCGAAAAGGGGCCAAAACCCTGAATACTAACCGTATCGACGCTGCAACGCCGCATTCGTCAGACGTTGCGGCGCGCGTGACACTCCTGATAAAATCGCAGCACGTCTTTTCGGCGTCCTTTCATTCAACCGTTCACTTCAGGGAGGTGCAGATGTTCCGAATGCCAGCCACCTTCCCGAACGTGGTCTCGCGGCGCAGCTGATCCAGCCCGCCGTCCGCGCCGGCTCCCGAGTTTTCCTCTAACCCGTCAGCCGCGCTTTTCCCGACAGCCCGTTTCGCTCCGCCCGCGTGTTTCGCGCGGCCCGGCTGTTGCGTTTTCGACGTTCTCCGAACCGGAAAGTCCCGTCGCGCGATGCGCCGGGCAACGATACATGACCAGAAAAACCTCCCATCTGGGCGGCCAGGCATTCCAGGCCGTCTTCGGCTTCACCATCCGTTACTGGCGCAAGCAGCCGGCGCGCATCGCCACGGTCGCGAGCCTCGCGCTGCTCGCCGCGCTCGCCGACGTCCTCACGCCGCTGTTCGCCGGCCGCCTCGTCGACGCGCTGTCGACCGGCCTGACCGACCGCGCCGCCGCGTGGCACTCGGCCCTCGTCGCGTTCGGCACGCTCGCCGCGCTCGGCATCGGCGCGACGGTGCTGCGCCAGGGCGTCTACCTGAACATCATCACGCTCACGCTGAAGATGATGAGCGAGATCGCCGCCGCGTCGTTCCACCGCGTGCAGCGCTTCTCGACCGACTGGCACGCGAACAGCTTCGCGGGCTCGACCGTGCGCAAGATCACGCGCGGGATCTGGGCGCTCGACCTGCTCAACGACACCGTGCTGATCGCGCTGCTGCCGTCGGTCGCGATGCTGGTCGGCGCGACCGTGCTGCTCGGCACCCACTGGCCCGTGATGGGGCTCGTCGTCGGCGCGGGTTCGCTGCTGTACATCGCGGTGACGGTCGCGGTGTCGCTCGGCATCGTCGCGCCGGCCGCGCGGCTCGGCAACCTGTGGGATACGCGCATGGGCGGCGCGCTCGCCGACGCCGTGAGCTGCAACGCGGTCGTCAAGGCGTTCGGCGCGGAAACGCGCGAGGAAGCGCGGCTCGCACGCGTGATCGACAAGTGGCGGCAGCGCACGCGCCGCACGTGGGTGCGCGGCACGTTCAACGGCGGGCTGCAGGGGGCGATGCTGGTCGCGATGCAGGCCGCGATGATCGGCGTCGCGCTGCGGCTGTGGATGAACGACGAAGCGAGCGTCGGCGACATCGCGTTCGCGCTGACGATGTTCTTCATGCTGCAGGGTTACCTGCGCGACGTCGGCATGCACATCCGCAACCTGCAGCGCTCGGTGAACGACATGGAGGAACTCGTCGCGCTCGAACGCCAGCCGCTCGGCATCGACGATCGCCCCGGGGCGCCGGCGATCCGGATCGGGCAAGGCGAGATCCGCTTCGAGCACGTGACGTTCCGCTACGGCAACCATCCGGTGCCGCTGTACGACGATTTCTCGATGCGGATCGCGCCCGGCGAACGCGTGGGCCTCGTCGGTCATTCGGGGTCGGGCAAGACGACGTTCATCAAGCTGATCCAGCGCCTGTACGACGTGTCGGGCGGCCGCATCACGATCGACGGGCAGGACATCGCGCAGGTACGGCAGGATTCGCTGCGCAGCCAGATCGCGATCGTCCAGCAGGAGCCCGTGCTGTTCCACCGCACGCTCGCGGAGAACATCGCGTATGCACGGCCCGGCGCGAGCCGCGCCGACATCGAGCGCGCCGCGCGTCTGGCCAGCGCGCACGACTTCATCGCCGCGCTGCCGGACGGGTATGACACGCTCGTCGGCGAACGCGGGATCAAGCTGTCGGGCGGCGAGCGCCAGCGTGTCGCGATCGCGCGCGCGTTCCTCGCCGATGCGCCGATCCTGATCCTCGACGAAGCGACGTCGAGCCTCGACAGCGAAAGCGAGCTGCTGATCCAGCAGGCGATGGAGCGGCTGATGGTCGGCCGCACGACGCTCGTCGTCGCGCACCGGCTGTCGACCGTGCGTGCGCTCGACCGGCTGCTGGTGCTCGATCGCGGCAAGGTGATCGAGGAAGGCAACCACGACGCGCTGATCCGTATCGACGGCGGTATCTACCGCCGGCTGTTCGAGCGGCAGGCGCTGGAGCTGGCGAAGGGGCTCGCCGATTCGCCGCGGCGCGTGGCGGATCGCGATGCCGGCGCGCTGGGAGAGCCGGCGAAGGTTTGATGCAGGCAGGTCGTCACATGACCCGGCGACATGGCTTCAATCGCCGGGTCATGCCGGCGATCCGATTGGCGTGGTCGATGCACGACGAGGAAATGATGCTGCAACCGGACGAAACCCGTATCGAATCGAATCGCCTTTGGCTCACACCATTCTCGGCGAAAGACGCGGATGCGACGCTTGCATGCATTACGCCGTCGCTGACTCGCTATATGGGCTGGGACCCTCCGGCCAACAGGGAAAGTTTCGATCGCATCTGGCAGACGTGGCTGCACGCACAAACCGACGGCACGGACTACGTGTTCGTGATTCGACAACGCGACGGTGGATCCTTCCTCGGCCTGGTGGGGGTTCATCACGTCAAGCAGGCCATCCCGGAATTGGGCGTCTGGATCCGCGAAGATCGGCATCGCGAAGGGATCGGACGAGAGGCGGTCAGGCTCGTCGTGGAATGGGCGTGCTCGACGCTCAACGTTCAGCGCTTCAACTATCCCGTCGCCGAAGAGAACCATCCGAGCCGACGTATCGCCGAGTCCCTCGGCGGCACTGTAACGGGCCATAGCGAGACCTCGAAATTCGTGTCGGTCATTTATCAGATACCGGCCCCGGTGACATGCGAAAGCCCGGGGCAGGCGTAAGCGGCCGACTCGTGACGATCGATCTTGTGCGCAGTGGTCCTGCCCACGGCCGGGGCTTTCACGAAAGCGGCCTACCGCCGCCAGCCTGCCATCGTCACGCGCCTCTCCCGCGGATCACTTATCATGTCGGCCAGGCAATTCGCGACGAAAGGCAGATCATGTTTACAGGCATTGTTCAGGGTGTTGGCACCATCGACGCCATCAAGGATCACGGCGAGCTGAGAACGTTCAGCATCGCATTCCCCGAGCGGTTCACCGACGATATCGAGATCGGCGCGAGCGTGTCGGTCGACGGCGTGTGCCTGACCGTGACGACCATCCATTCACCGGTGCTGATCGACTTCGACGTGATGCTGCCGAGCCTGCGGATCACGACGCTGGCCGACCTCGCGACCGGCGCGCGGGTCAACGTCGAGCGGGCCGCGAAGGACGGCGCGGAGATCGGCGGGCATCCGCTGTCCGGTCACGTCGATTTCACGGGGACCATCGCGCACATCGCGTCGTCCGAGCACAACCGGATGATCCGCATCGGCGTGCCGGCCGAGTTCAAGCGCTATGTATTCGCGAAAGGCTACATCGCGATCAACGGTTGCAGCCTGACCGTGTCGGACGTCAATCGCGACGAAGGCTGGTTCGACGTCTGGCTGATTCCCGAAACGCGCCGCGCGACCACGTTCGATGCGAAGGGCGTCGACGACAAGGTCAACATCGAGATCGAGCGCAGCACGCAGGTCGTCGTGGACACGATTCGCGAATCGGTCAAGGAAACGCTCGGCGAATTGAACGGTGTCGTCACCGCGCTGCTGGCGGAAAAAGGCATCGATATCGAAGAACTGCTGGCGCGCAACGTCGCGCGGCTGCCGAAGCAGTAAAGGCTGATTAAGCGCGTGCTAGGTGATCCGCTGGATCACTGAGTAACGGCTACCGTCCGAAAACACCTCGACCCACGGTTCCGATGCCTCGAATGTCCAGAGGACGAGCTCGCGATCGTCGAGTTCGTCGTCCTCGGGCCACGGCATGTTCCATCCGCCCGCGACGGCCACCACGCCGCCCGTGTAGAGCGGGCATTGCGCCATCCATTCGCGCTCGTAGTCGTGCGCGGCCGCGCCCTTGAAGTTGCCGTTGAATCCCCAGTCGCGCTGCCAGCCGTGTGCGTCGAGGTACGCGCCGATCGCGGCGGAGCCGAAGCGGAACACCGCGTCGACGGACGGAAGCGACATCGCATCGGATCGGCACAGCGGGCGGTCGGAACGGACGGGTTGCGTGGCAGTCTCCACGCGGCCCGACGTGCCGCTTTCGTCGAGATACACGTTCAGCCAGACGCCGTCGCGCTCGACGGAGATACACAACGCGCCGGCATCAACCCCATGCCAGTAGCCGGTGACGGGTTCGCCGTCGTCCGCGAAGCGGTACTGACGGCTCGGCCTCGCAAGCCGTTTTGCTTCGGTCAGGAAATCGTCCAGTGTCATGGGATGTCCGTCAGTCGTTTTGCATCCTGGGTATCGCATGGAACCGCCGCGGTCGAGCGACATCATCCGCGGCCGCACGCCCTACCTCACTCCGCCTCTCCCTGCGCCCCCTTCCCCACCGCCACGCGCTGCGCGCGATAAATCCCCGCGTGCCCGGAAAACAGATACGCGACGACGCACGCGACGATCGCATACACGCCGATATCCGCGCCGAACAGTTCGATCGCCATGATCGTCGACGCGATCGGCGTGTTCGCCGCGCCCGCGAACACCGCGACGAAGCCGAGCCCCGCGAGCACGGGCACCGGCAGCGCGAGCACCTGGCCCAGTGCATTGCCGAGCGTCGCGCCGATGTAGAACAGCGGCGTCACTTCGCCGCCCTTGAACCCCGACGCGAGCGTGACGACGGTGAACGCGAACTTGCCCGCGAAATCGTAAAGCGGCAGCGGGCCGTGAAACGCGGCCTCGATCGTCGGGATGCCGAGGCCGAGGTACTGCGGCACGTTCAGCACGGTCGCGGCCACCGCGACCAGCAGGCCGCCGAGCACCGGCTGCAGCGGCGCATGGCGGATCACGCGGCGAAACCACGCGGTCAGCGCATGCGTCGCGAACGCGAACAACCGCCCGACCACGCCGAACGCGATGCCGGCAACGACCGTCACGGCGAGCCCCGTCGCCGATACGGCCGGCACGAACGGAATCGCATAGGCCGTGTGATGAACGCCCCACGCGCGGCACACGACGTCCGCGACGATCGCCGATGCAACGCAGGTCAGCAGCGCGTCGTACCGCAGGCGTCCGATCGCGAGCACCTCGAGCCCGAACACGGCACCCGCGAGCGGCGTGCCGAACACCGACGCGAAGCCGGCCGCGATGCCGCCCATCAACAGCACGCGGCGATGCTCGCGATCGAGCCGGAGCACGTGCGTGATGCGATCGGCGAGCGCGCCGCCCATCTGCACGGCCGTGCCCTCGCGGCCGGCCGAGCCGCCGAACAGGTGCGTGACGACGGTCGCGACGAGCACGAGCGGCGCCATCCGCTTCGGCACGAGTGCCTTCGGGTCGTGAATCTCGTCGATCAGCAGGTTGTTGCCGCGCGCGACCGACTGGCCGAACCGATGGTAGACCCAGCCGGTGGCGAAACCGGCGGCCGGCAGCCCCCACAGCAGCCACGGATGCGCGACCCGCGTGCCGGTCGCCCAGTCCAGCGCGATCAGGAACAGCGCGGAAGCCGTGCCGGCGAGCGCGCCGAGCAAGGCTGAAAGCGCGAGCCAGCGGCACACGTAGCGCACGGTCGCGAAAAGATCGGCAGAAGTGGTGAAAAACATGATTTCCAGATTCGACGGGATATCAAAACCTGGGCGGCAGAATACCGCGTGGACGGCCTGCGACCTCCTGACGACCCAGGAACACGCAGGCATCATCAGCCGGGCAAACCGGCGGTTGAGGGCCGCACCGCGCGCGCCATGCGCCGGAACGACCGCAGGGAGGCATGCCATCTCCGCAGGCCGCAATTGTACGCGACGCCTCGCCACGCACGCAATGCAGCCGCCGGCACACCCCGAAACGACGGCGTCTGCCCGATGCACGGTCAGTCGCGCGATGTCAGTGCGATCCGCGCGATCAACTGGGGCGCGATCTGGTCGAGCGGCAGGATCGCCGACGCCGCGCCGATCGCCGCCGCGGCCTTCGGCATCCCGTACACGGCGCTGGTCGCCTGGTCCTGCGCGATCGTGTAGCAGCCCTTCGCCCGCATCGCCTTCAGGCCGAGCGCGCCGTCGCGTCCCATGCCGGTCAGCAGCACGCCGAGCGCATCGCCCTGCCAGCCGTCCGCGACGCTGTTGAAGAACACGTCGATCGACGGCCGGTACGGCGTTTCGGCCGGATGCCGCGTATAGCCGAGCACGCCGCGCGGCGACAGCATCAGATGGTCGTTGGTCGCCGCGAGCAGCACCGCACCGGCCTCGGGCACGCTGCCCTGCCGCGCGACGCGCACCGGCAGCCGCGTATAGCCGTCGAGCCATTCGGCCATGCCGTACGCGAATGCCTGGTCGACGTGCTGGACGATCACGATCGCCGCCGGAAAATCGGCCGGCAGCGCGCGCAGCAGCGCGGTGAGCGCGGTCGGGCCGCCCGCCGACGCACCGATCGCGACGAGCGTCGGCTGTCCGCGCGTGGGGGCCGGCCCCGGTGGCACAAGCGCCGTGGTGCGGCTTTCGAGCAGCCGGCCGATCTGGTCGATCTTCGCGAGCAGCGCCTGCGGCGATGCGTCGGTCGACAGCCCGAGCGCGAGCGTCGGCGTGTCGACCGCGTCGAGCGCGCCGGCGCCCATCGCCTCGTACACCGACGACGTGTTCGCGCTGACGCTCGCCGTCACGATCAGGATCGCGCACGGCGCGCGTGCCATGATCCGGCGCGTCGCGGCGACGCCATCGACCTTCGGCATCACGAGGTCCATCAGCACGACGTCGGGCGGATGCGCGACGCAGAAATCCACCGCCTCGTCGCCATCGGTCGCGACCCACAGCACGCGATGATCCGCGCGCAGCGCGATCACGCGGCGCAGTGCCTCCACGGCCAGCGGCAGATCATTGACGATACCGATGTTCATCCGCGCGCATCTCCGATCAGGTCGTGCACGGCATCGAGCAACGCCTCGTCGTGGAAGCTGCTCTTCGCGAGGTAGTAATCGGCGCCGGCGTCGAGCCCGCGGCGGCGATCCTCGTCACGATCCTTGTACGACACGATCATCACCGGCACGCGCTTGAGCATCGGGTCGCCCTTGATCAGCGTGACGAGTTCGATGCCGTCCATGCGCGGCATGTCGACGTCGGTCACGACGAGATCGAACGCATCGCTGCGCACCGCGTTCCACCCTTCCATCCCGTCGACCGCGACCGTCACGTCGTAGCCGCGCTTTTCCAGCAGCTTGCGTTCGAGCTCGCGCACCGTCAGCGAATCGTCGACGACGAGCACGCGGCGGCGCCGGTCGGCGAGCGCGAGCTGCGGATCGCGCGTGAGCCGCGCGAGCTGGCCGCCGCGCACGAGCTTGTCGACCGAGCGGATCAGGTCCTCGACGTCGACGATCAGCACCGGGTCGCCGTTCTCGAGCAACGCGCCGGCCGCGATGTTCTGGATCTTGTGCAGGCGGCTGTCGAGCGGCTGCACGACGAGCATCCGCTCACCGAGGAAACGGTCGACCGCGACGCCGTACAACTCCGGCTCGCCGCCGACGACCACGACCGCCGTGCTCGCGCGCGCCACGTCCGGTTCGCCCGCATCGAGCAGCTGGTGCGCGGCGACGAGGCCCACGCGCCGGCCGTCGAACGGAAAATGCGGCTGCCCTTCGAGCACGTCGATGTCGTCGTGCGCGAGTTCGAGCGTGCGGCGCACGTGCGCGAGCGGGAATGCATAGGGTTCGCCGCCGACTTCGACGAGCAGGCTGCGGATCACCGACAGCGTGAGCGGCAACTGCAGCACGAAGCGCATGCCGGCCCCCGGCTCGTTGAAGATCCGCACCGCGCCACGCACGCCGCGCACCATCTCCTGCACCGCGTCGAGACCGACGCCGCGGCCCGATACGTCGGTCACCGCATCGCGCATCGAGAAGCCCGGCAGCAACAGGAATTCGAGCAATTCCGGATCGGACAACCGCGCGGCCGTCTCGTCGTCGGTCAGGCGCTGGCGCACGACGGCCGCGCGCAGCGCGTCCATGTCGACCCCCGGCCCGTCGTCGATCACGCTGACGAGCAGCGAGCCGGCGCTGTGGCGCGCCTCGAGCGTGACGCTCGCCTCGGCCGGCTTGCCGCGCGCGTGGCGCGCGTCGGGCGAATCGACGCCGTGGTCGATCGCGTTGCGCAGCAGGTGGCCGAGCGGCGCGTCGAGCAGGTCGAGGATGTCGCGATCGACCTGCGTGCCTTCACCGACGATCGAGAAACGCACCTGCTTGCCGAGCGAGCGCGCGAGATCGCGGACGATGCGCGGATACGCGCGCGTCGCATCGCCGAACGGCCGCATCCGGCATTGCAGCGCCTCGTCGTACAACTGCTCGGCGATATGCGTGCTGCGCCGCTCGAAGCGGTCGAATTCGTCCATGCGCTCGGCGAGCGAGCGTTGCAGGTCGTTGAGCATGTGCCGCACTTCGTTCATCGACGCGAGCATGCCGGCGTCGAGATCGTCGGCGAACTGCTCGACCATCAGGTCGAGCGAACGGGCTGCGTCGCGCTGCGCGCGCTTCACGCGCAGCATCGATTCGGCGAACGGCTTGAGCCAGCGCGATTCGACCAGCGATTCGCCGGACAGGCTCAGCAGCCGGTTCAGCGTATCGGCGCGCACGCGGCGCATCGCGCCGGCGCCCGACACGCGGCCGGCCTGGGCCGGATGGGGCACCGCGCCCGACACGGCGAGCGGCGGCACCGCGGCACTGGCCCCGACCGGCTCGTTCGCGGCGCCGTCGTGATCGCGATACGGCGCGAACGACGGCGGCACGGGCGGTGGCGCGGCGGCCGGCGCCTGTATCGTCTGCGCGCCGTCGGCGCCCGTCAGCGCCGCCGCGAACACGTCGATCTCGGTCTGCGACACGGGTTGCCCCTGCGGATCGCCGACCCGCACCAGCAAATCGACGCCGGCCAGCAGCACGTCGACGTGCGTGGCCGTCAGCGCGATCGTGCCGGCCTGCGCGGCGACGAAGCATTCTTCCATCCGCCCGGCGATCTCGACGCCGAGCGGCACGCCGACGATACGCGCGGCGCCCTTCAGCGAGTGCGCGGCGCGCATGCACGCTTCGAGCGCGACGGCATCGGGCTCGCCCGATTCGAGCGCGAGCAGCCGCTCCGACAGCGCCTGGGTCTGCGTGCGCGTCTCCTCGCGATACAGTTCGAGCAGCGACAGGTGGCTCAGGTCGTCATCGCCGCTCATCGCATGCTCCTTGTCACGGCGTCGAACAGACGATCGTCGTCGAGCAGCCCCACCGACTTGCCACGCCACGACAGCACGCCGCGCGACAGGCCGGCGCTCGCGCGCCCGACCGTCGCCGGTACCGGCACCCAGTCGGAGGCGCCGAAGCGCAGCACGCCCTCGACTTCGTCCACCGGGAATACGACCGGTTCGCCCTGGTGCGCAGCCACCAGCAGCCGCGTGAAACGGCCGTCGTCGCTGCCGCTGCCGGCCTTGCCGGCATCGAGGCCGAGCAGCGCGCCGATCGAGATCGCGATGCGCAGCGTGCCGCGGATGTTCACCACGCCGCGCACGGCCGAATTGCGGCGATGCGGCAGCGAATGGATCGGGCGCGTGCCGGCGATCTCGCGCAGCACGCCGATCGGCAGCGCGAGCCATTCGTCGGCCACCCGGAACGCGAGCGCCGCATGGCGCGCCACGCCGTCGTCGTCGCTCGCGTGTGCCGTGCCGAACGCGCTCATCCGGCGCGTGACGTCGGTCATCTCGGCCACGTCGAGCGGACGCTCGAGCAGCTTGGCCGCGTTCGACGCGTAGACCGGGCAGTTCAGGCAGCGCAGGCAGTCGTTCAACCGCTCGCACGAGCGGTCGCCGCGCGTGCCGATCCGGTTCCAGCAATCGTCGACGTCGAGCGTCGCGTCGTCAGTGGCGGCGCGGTTCATCAGAATTTTCTCCGAGAAACTCCGCCATTGATGGCGGGAAGGACGATCTGGTGCGGCGCTTCGATTACATCGCGGTCGGCAACGTGTCGGCCGCAAAACTCGCCAGAACCAGGATGGCGAAGAGCGTCTACGACGCATCCTGGTCGTCCTTCCGACACAAGCTTCGCTACAAAGCGATCGCGCACGGGGCCACGTTCGAGGAAGTCGACGAAAGCGGTTCGACCCAGTCCTGTTCGTCGTGCGGATCGAAAGACAGCACGACGCGGCCGAAAGGTATCGCGGGACTGAGAATAAGAGAATGGGCCTGCAGTGACTGTGGTGTCGAGCATGATCGTGATATCAACGCTGCGCTGAACATTCTCCGATGCGGACGTGCATCGCCAGGTGTGGGAATCCTCCGCCTTTAGGCGGTGGAGGACGTCAAGCGTTCCTCTGGTCATCGCGGTGTCGGTCCCATTCCCGTCGTCGTGTCAGCCGGCCGAACGCCGGGCGCGTTCGAGCAGCCATTGCGCGCCCGCACGATCGCCGCCGACGTCGAGCAGCGTCGCGAGATGCGTCAGCGCCTCGTGATGCGTGGGGCGCAGG